>NZ_DAOKYH010000035.1:0-14051 GCF_035323175.1 Dysgonomonas sp.
GCCAGATGAGCATTTATTCCGGCAAAAGCATATCCTTTTTTCATATCGCCTTTAGCCGCATTAAATAATGCTTTCATTATACAATAGGGACTCTTAGTATAATCGCAGGTTTTTATACAATGTACAGGACAGTTTTTAGGAACTTCTAATCCTTCGGCAACACGTTTGAGAAACTCTCCTTTAATGGCACGCCCGGGCATCCCTACGGGGCTGTTGATTATCATTAAGTCGTCTTCTTTAGCTGTAAGATAAACCTGTTTGAAGGCTTCTGAAGCATCGCATTCGTCTGTAGCAACAAATATTGTTCCCATTTGTACAGCAGATGCCCCCATTTCTATAAAACGGTACATATCTCCTCCTGAGGATATCCCTCCTGCGGCAATAACCGAGATCGTTTTTATTTCTTTATATAATGAGACTGTTTCTATAACCTCGGGAATTATCTGTTCCAGAGAATACAGGTTATCATCAATTTGCTCTTTTTTGAATCCTAAATGCCCTCCTGCTTTCGGGCCTTCTACAACTATTGCATCAGGTAGGTAACCATAATTATTATACCATTTCTCACAGATTATTTTTGAGGCCCGGGCGGAAGAAACGATCGGGACTAACTTGGTTTTACTATCCACCGTCCGATAAGATGGTAGATCCAACGGTAGTCCTGCTCCGGCAAATATGATATCCGCTTTTTCTTCAATGGCGGTACGCGCCATATCTGCAAAATTGGATAAAGCCACCATTATATTGACTCCTATTATGCCGGTTGTTTTTTCTCTGGCTAAACGCAACTCTTCTTTTAGCCCCCAGATACTGCTCTTAATAAAACTTCCGTGACCTTTATGGATAAGTCCCAAACCGGCACACGATATAACTCCTATCCCTCCTTCATTGGCTACCGCTGATGCTAAACCGGACAAAGATACGCCGACACCCATTCCACCTTGGATAACCGGAAGTTTAACTTCCATGTTCCCGATAAAAAATGATTTCATCTTATTTACAAAAATGTGTCACGACAAAAGCATTACACATTCTCGTAACTGATTAATACCATAAACAAGAAAGTTGATTTTGTTATCGATTTTGACGATGGGAAGATCCGCTAGCAGAGGCGGAGCAAATCATTGTGAAGAAAAGATACAATAAAAAACCAGATTGCTCAATATGTGAAGATACGGAAATAAATCGACTTATTTGTTGTTTTACAATATCTTATTAAAATATTCCTTATATAGCTTTATTAGTAACTTTAGCATAAACATTGGTATGCTCGTTCATTTTGGCAATACTCTCAACCTGAATCTCACCGAAAACAATAAAATTCCGGAATAATAAGGGATCATATGAAAGGATATATTCTTATGAAAGCCCAAAGAGACACGCAGAATACCTATTGAAGAAATCATGATTGTATAGAAAAGCTTATTCATATACAACAGAATTCTTATCTATAGGTTTCAACAACTATTCAATGATAATTAGAAAAAAAACACAGAAAAACAAACATTAGTATAAAGCATTTTCTATCTTTACGAAAGATAAGTCGCTCTTTGTATAGTGAGGAAATTAAGCATATCTAAGAACCAAGCTGGCTTCAAAATCGTTACCTGTCAACAAAAATATCTTTGTTACTTGCTTATTTTCAGACAGAAAGAATAATTCCGATGTCTTGCGACATGAAAAAAACACAAGAAAAGGCATATACGCAAATCGTAACACTTCAATAGGTAACAGACTTGAAACTAGCAAATTTACTTAGATCTAGGAAGTTTGTAAAATTTGAATCTAAGCAAATCTTGGACAGACTTCAGTTACCAAATCAAGATAGGTAACAAGATGCAAATAGACGAACTTGTTATGTTTTGATCTTCTTACAATTAGCTCCTATTTACCATCTGAGCGAGAATTATTGAATTGTTTGCAAACAATAGACCTATAATAACTAATAACAAAAATTTAGTTCTCATATATTTCTTCCTGTTCTATGAGCTTTTTCAACTTCATGACCTGCTTATTCTGCTCCACGAATAAACTGATTGCACAAGTAATCGGAATTACCTCCCCTACGAGGACTGGATGAAATAACCAATATTTTTTTAGGCGTATTTATTCTTTGAAATTATTATATTCTTCGTCTGTAACAGCTTCATACCAAACAGTTGAGCCATTTTCTCGTCCTGTAATTGCTACTTGAATAAACTCGCCATCAGGACTCGCACCATGCCAATGTGGAATATTATGTGGACACTTAACAGCATCCCCCTTATGTATGATTTCTATTGGCTTTCCTTTCTCCTGATAATAGCCGACACCATCAATAGCCAATATTATTTGTCCTGCTGGATGAGAGTGCCAAAATGTTCTACTTCCAGGTTCGAAGGTGACGCTTCCTACTGAATTCTGATTAGTATCATCAGAATCGATCAAAGAGTACAACCATGCATTACCTGTAAAGGATGTATTCGGGAGCTTTTCTCCTTTTTTAAAGACTAGACCTCTTTCTACTTGTTTGCTATCTGATCTCTGTTTTTTGCATTCTGAACCACTACAAGAACTCAACAGTATTGTGACTAATGTTAATAACGCAATGTGTATTTTCTTCATAATTGTTTGATGTATTATTTCACCATCATCAGATGGCAAATTCTATTTATAAACCTGTTGTTCGCTCCAACTCTTCAGGATAGCGATCTTTAGTTAAAGTGATTTTAGAGCTTAACATATCAATTTCTTGCAATTCTTTTGATGTTAATTCAATATCAACACTATTCAGATTTTCTTGCAAGCGGTCCAATTTAGTTGTTCCCGGAATGGGAGCAATCCATGATTTCTGAGCCAACAGCCATGCTAAAGCTATTTGTGCAGGAGTTGCATTTTTTTCTTGTGCTATTTTTGCTAATAAATCGACTATGGCTCGATTGGTTGTAAGAGCTTCTTGTGTGAAACGTGGAAGTATACTCCTAAAATCATTCTTACCGAAAGTTGAATTACTTGTTAAAGTTCCTGTCAGATATCCTTTTCCTAAAGGACTAAAAGGAACTAAACCTATACCCAATTCCTCTAGTGTAGGAATCAATTCTTCTTCCGGTTGTCTCCACCATAACGAATATTCGCTCTGAACAGCAGTAACAGGTTGTTCTGTATGGGCACGGCGTATTGTATTTACTCCTGCTTCTGATAGACCAAAGTGTTTGACTTTACCCTCTTTTATCAAGTCCTTTACTGTACCTGCAACATCTTCAATTGGTACATTGGGATCTACACGATGTTGATAAAGTAGATCGATATAATCAGTTCTCAATCTTTTCAAAGATTCTTCTACAACTTTGCGTATTTGCTCGGGACGACTATTGGTTCCAGCTTGCTTACCATCAACAATCTTGAATCCGAATTTAGTTGCCAATACTACTTTTTCCCGGAAGGAGGATATTGCCTCTCCAACCAATTCTTCATTCGTATATGGTCCATAAATCTCTGCTGTGTCAAAGAATGTCTCGCCCATCTCATAAGCAGAATGAATCAACGAAATCATTTCATTCTTGTCCGGTAGCGGATCATAAGCAAAGCTCATACCCATACATCCAAGACCGATTGCCGACACCTCTAAATTATTACCTAACTTTCTTGTCTTCATTTTATTCTGTATTACTATTGTTCTTATTTCAAATTATTACCGAAGAAATCAACTAACTTATTTACAATCTGATTCACATATTCAGACTTCCAATACGTCTGTATATGGGTAGCTCCCTCTACTAAAAACAGTTCTTTAGTTTTGGCATTTGCTGCATTCTTGAATACTTCATCTGTCATATATCTTGTATCGGCTTTACTTCCCGCAATCATCAATAGGGGTTGGTTTATCAGATCCATATTGGTGTTTGCATCAAAAGTCATTAAGTCGATGAGGCTACTCATGGTGTATCTGAAAGTCGAATTTGGATGAGCGTTCGTTCTGTAATAGTAAATGAATCCTTCTCTATATAAATCGGTAGGTATTTTAGCTATTTCTTCGTCCGAGGGATTAGTCGTGCCTGTATATAAGATTTCTCCACCTGCGGTTTCTTGACCGCGAGCGTCCGATGCTTGTTGTAATCGTTCTTGAATTGTAGCTAATTGAGAGTTCTGAAAACCATTGCGTCTTACTTCGCCTGAATTAAACATACTGAGTGTTGCAACAGCCTTAAAACGTTTGTCACCCTGTGCCGCTTTTAGTGTATATCCGCCGCCACCACAGATACCTAAGATACCGATGCGATTTACGTCAACTCCCGGATATTGACCGATATAGTCAGCCATGCCATGAATATCTTCGATGCGGTTTGCAGGTTTGTCTACATTACGAGGTTCTCCACCGCTAGCTCCCTGATAAGCAGCATCGGCCGCTATGGTTATATAACCAGCTTCAGCCAAACGTTGAGCATACAACCCTGTGGTTTGTTCTTTTACTCCACCGTTAGGGTGAGCTAACACTATTGCTGGGTATTTTTGTGTACTGCTATAATTGGCAGGAGTGTACACATTAGCCGCAATATCAATTCCATTCAATTTGTAACTAATGGAATGAATATTTACTTTTCCATTTACGTTTTCAGTTATTGCATTTTCATAAACCAAACCAAATGGATTATTCGGATTAGTTTGAGCTGAAGATATTATACTTACTGTCATAAGGGTTGTTATTAAAATTGATTTTATTATTTTCATAAGAGTTTGATTGTTAATTCAGGTTTCTATTTTTAAGTATATCTGCTAATATTTGTCTTGCCGAGCCTGTATCTTCCTCCGACACATACTTCTCTATTATACTCAACACTTGCTGTAACTGATCAGGAGTTATTCCTACATTCAAGCAAAGATTCATATGAGAGTTTAACATGGGTTCTACACCTCCAATACTTATAAGCACTGAAACGGTTACCATTTCTCGCTGAGAGTAGGTCAACACATCCCGCTCAAAAATATCGGCAAAGAGATGTTCTTTCAAGAATGTCTCTATCTCGGGACTAAAAGCAGCATAACCCGTTTGCGGTCTTCCCTCTACTTTCACTCCTGTAAGTTCAGTTAGTATCTCTTTACCCCGCTCATACTTGTCACGGGTATCTGTTATGGGAGTTGTTTCACGTCCCCAATTATCGTTAATACCCTTGGCTTTGCGTTCGTCCAAAACAGTTATCAATGTTTGCAACCCTCGCAAGCTCCTCGGAAATCCGCTATATGCATAGATATGAACCAAAACTTCTTTGACTTCATTGACTGTCAATCCGGCATCAAGTCCTGCATTTAATTCCGTTTTTAATTTATCTAATTTGCCTTTGGCTGCAAATGCTGATATGATAACTATCTTTTCTTGTTTTTGATCTAATATATTATCCTGTGCATTTATATTACCTGATATTCCCAATAATACTAGGATTATCATTACGCATAAATTATACTTCTTCATTGTCTCTGATTTATTTCTATCTATCCATTGTGCCTAACCATTTTACCATTGCCGGATCGCGATGATCGAAAAAGAGACTTTTGCCTGTATCGAGCGTTTTAATTTGTTCCATATCATCCACACTTAATTCAAAATCAAAAATGTTGAAATTTTCAATCATTCTGTCTTTGCGAACAGACTTAGGAATAACAATCACATTTCTCTGAATTAGCCAACGAAGGACTATTTGAGCGACTGATTTATTATATTTTTCTGCAAAGGCAGTTAACAATTCATTAGAGAACATATTGTTTCTACCTTCAGCAAATGGGCCCCACGATTCAATCTGCACCCCATTTTCTACCATGAATAATTGGTTGTCGTGCTGTTGATTGAATACATGAGTCTCTACCTGATTAACAGCAGGGACAATCTCATTGTGGATAATCAAATCCATCAGTCTGTCAGGTTGAAAATTGCTAACTCCAATGGCACGGATTACTCCTTCTTTATATAACTCTTCCATTGCTCTCCATGCGCCATGTACATCATTATAGGGTTGGTGAATCAAATAAAGATCGAGGTAATCAAGATTCAGTTTCTCTAAAGATCTGGTAAAAGCAATCTTAGTACTATCGTATCCGGCATCGCTTATCCAAAGCTTTGTCGTAATAAATAATTCTTCGCGAGGAATACCACTCTTTTTGATAGCTCGTCCTACGGCTTCTTCATTACCATACGCTGCTGCTGTGTCAATGGAGCGATAACCTACTTGTAATGCTTCTAATACTGCATTTTCTGTTTCTTCGGGTTTTATCTGATAGACTCCAAAACCTAAAACCGGTATTTCAATGCCATTGTTTAATTTTATTGTTTTCATATTGATTCTATTTTATATTTTTTCAATTTCCCATTAATCTGGTGAACGAAAGTGATCCTAATTTCCACTGATCTTCTATTCTTACATATACTTCCGTAACCATAAATGGATTGACAACTTCATTGCCACCAACAATAGCTGTTAAACGAATTTTGTCCAAAACGATAGCGGTGTTACCAATAAAACGCACTGATGTTTCTTGAATTTCCGCATGCTTATATTGAATCCCTCCACTTTTGATGGTGTTGAGTTCTTGTTCTTTTGTCATTGTTGCTCCCATATGAACAAAAACTGCTTTCTCATGGAAAAGAGCATCTAAAGAATCTACATTACGCTCTGCCATCCATTGCCATTTTTGCTTGGACAAATTAATGAGTTCCTGTTTCGTACTCTCATCATACTTCTCAGTTTGTGCGTATAAACAATGCACACTCATCATCAATAAACCTAGTATCAAAACTGATACTTTCATACTGCTGTTTAATATTCCTATTTTCATGATATGATTATTTTTGTGAGTTAATAATGCCAATTTCTTTTAACCAAGGCGCTACGTCAGAATTTCTATCAGTAGTGCCAAAACCCTTTCGATGTTTTGAGTTGGGTGTAAGTTCAACTATTTTAGCTAGTGTCTCATCTCTATAAGTTGCCTGATAGGTACAAAATGGGATTATTGTTTTTCCTGAAAAGTCATAACCTTCACTTTCCAAAAACGACCAAATAGCCATTGGTGCTGTATGCCACCAGACAGGACAACCAACAAAGATTATATCATATTCTGCCATATTTTCTACAACAGATTTCAATTCGGGGTGAATGCCATTGTCTCTTTCCTCCTTTGCCACTACAGTACATGGTGTGTATTCGGTGGGGTAAGGATTTACTGTTTCTATTCTAAATAAAGTTCCGCCTGTCTGTGTTGAAATATTCTCGGCAATCTGTTGCGTAGTTCCTCCCCAACTGAAATAGGCAATGAGAATTTTAGAGTTTGGATCTATCGGATCAGTCTCCGTTTGTTCCTCTTCCGTCTGAAGATTATCATCATCGCCAGTACATGCCGACATTGGAAATATTATCAACATCAGGAATAGAGTTAAAAGTAAATTTTTCATGTTTTTTTGTTTATATTTTCTTCTTTCTCAATCAAGTTTTTTCTCTTTCAACCATTCTGAAAGCAAATCAGAAATCTCAATATTATTCAGGTCAGACATCAGAAAATGAGTATTGCCCTTTATCCCTATTTTAGGTAATTCTATTAAAGTAGCATCGCCACCGTGACGATTGATTGCTTCGACGAAGAGTCGTCCTAAAGTCAGACGTGTCCGCCAGTTTTCAGCCCCCAATTCATGAGTTACTTCATCTGGAATATAGTCACCAAAATACATTATAATAGGAATTTTAGTGAGTTTCATAAAGTCCTCCATTGAGACTTCGACTCCATTCAATATTCCGGTTCGTCCATTTATCGGCTCAGGAAGTTCTCCTTTGGGGAATGGATAAGTACCCGGTTCATAAGCTACAATAGCCTTCACTTTTTGATTTTTTATCCCGGTAATCCATCCCGGTAAACCTCCTTGCGAATGTGTTATAAGAATGCCGGAGTCTATTTTATTAAATAGTTCAGACATACTGTTACTTATAACCTCATTATCAAACGACCCGGTATTTGGTGTCATCTGACGGAAGAAGTTTTCAAGGCTTTGCTTATCTTTTGGAAATTGGACTCCTTCGTGATAATTAGGCCATTTCCCAATGCGGAATATCTCGTACCACATCTGCTCATCGGCTATGGGTTCAATTGTGGATGCAACAGTGCTTCGCCCGGCTTTTCCTCTTCGAGGTTGGTCTACCAGATAGGTGCTGAATCGTTTACGTAAGAATATATTTTGAAACCCTTCTCTACCGTCTGCTGTTGTTTCCCATGTTTTTGCAGATTGCCCTGCACCATGAAGAAAAACAAGAGGTAATGAGCGTGCATTATCTGGTATCTGGTAAAAGACATAAGCATGGTCGCCGTGATAGGTTTGTCCTTCGGGGTAAGGTTTGAAATTGTCAAATTTATCGGCATCGTATGTGCCCTCATTTTGTATTACACTTCCGCCCACTGTAAAACTACCTTGTTCTTTTATTACTAATAAACCATTTTCGTTTTCTTTACTTTTTTGGTAACAACTCGACAAGACGAGAAGACTGACTATTACTGTCAATGCACTATTTTTCATACTATCTTTTATTATGGCATTTATAATTGAATATCTATTTTACTGATATAAAGATCAAATAAAAACAAGCTACTAGTATTACAAAACGGAGGAACACGAAACAATAGATACTAAAGGCGAATACGAATAAAAAAATCCTTCTATCTAATGATAAAAGAATTCCTTTTTTATATGTAGAATGAACTTATTTATTCACTTACTACCCATGTTTTAAAATCGGCTGCTTTATTCTTGCTGACATAAATACGTTCCGGAACATCAGCATCGAGGGTAATGAGCAAGCGATTGTCAAACCAAATGGTTATATCTTTGACGCTATCGCGGGCTATGATATATTGTTTATTAGCACGGTAGAAATCCGTTGGATTTAGGGATAAGAAGATCTGTTCCAATGTAGTGGAGTAAGGATAGGTATACCCATTTTTCATACACACTAGCGTGTTTTTATTCGCTGTGTAGAAATAAGATACATCTTGCAAATCAATGGGTAGTAGCTTATCCTTTATGGGGATCAGAAGCTTTTCTTTATAACGTTTTGTCGGAACTAATTGTGTCAATCTTGATAAGTATTCAACAACCTCTGTACGTGTCCATTTCTTAAACTTATTTAGTGCACGCTCTAATTCTTCGGACTTGATGGGCTTTAACAAATAATCCACACTATTGAGTTTAAAGGCTTCTATCGCATATTCATCGTAAGCTGTTGTGAAAATAATCGGAATATCTACTTCAACATTATCAAATATCAGAAATGAAGAACCGTCTGACAAGTGAATATCCATAAGGATCAAATCGGGTTCAGAATTAGTGTTCAACCACTGAATAGTTTGTCTCACACTTTCAGTATTTCCCACTACTTCTATAGTGGGGTCAATATCTTTCAGAATATCTGCCAAACTTTCGTAAGCTGCTGTTTCGTCTTCTACTATCAATATCCTCATAACTAATTATATTAATGGCAAATACACCTTATATAGAACTCCGTTATTTTCAGTTCTTATTTGTTTGTTCATCAGTAGGGAAAAACGATTTTCCAGATTTTTTAATCCTGTTCCATTCGTTTCAGGTGGAGAAAGTTTCGGAAATATCGGGTTTGATATTACTAGTTCTTTTTTTTCATTCAGATAAATGCTTACCTCCATTTTATGATCACTATCTATAATGTTGTGAACAACAATATTATCTAAAAGGGGCATAATTGATAGAATCGGAAGCTTATATGCTAAATCTTCTTCCATGACCTTGATTTTATAGTTTAGCTTGTTAGCAAAGCGTATTTCCATCATGTAACGAAAGGCATTGACAAACCCTAACTCTTCGCCCAATGTTACTAGCCCTTTTTTATCGCTTTGTAGAATATAACGAAATACATCCGACAGTTTATTTACGTATGTAAGCGTTACAGTATCATCCTTTTTCCGGATTAATGCCGTTAGTCCATTCAATGAGTTGAAGAAGAAATGGGGATTGATCTGATTGGTAAGTGCATCGTACCTACTTTGCAAATTCTCTATTTTGAGTTGTTCTATCTCCTGCTCTTGCTTTCGCTGTGCGATATACAAGAGGTAAATATAGACCGCAAGAGTGCATAAGATACAGATAAGAAAGAACTGGAACAGCACTAAACTTCCTAAATGTACAATTCTTACATGAAGAAGAGAGAATAGCCCCACATAAGCACCAAAGGCAAGAATGCTAATCAGAGAATTATATCCCAAACGTTTTGGGAAAGAAGTGGTTTGTATCTTTTTCAGATTTATTTTTATTAACAAAAAAATAAAAATGGTATAGAATATGCAACGGAGAGCAAAAAATAAAATATGATATATTCTCTGACTCTCGTCCAACTTACCCACTTCCCACGGCAGCCATGTAATATTGGGATAGACCACCAATATGGAACTGATAAAGCTAATCAGTAATAGCTTACCTGTTGAGTATTTACCTAATATATTCATCTATAATGGCTTTATACAAAAATAGTTTATTTGTTCTTTACTTCAACTAAAAGTATAAAGATAAAAACACAGATTATTCAGAATATCTCTTTGGGTAACAAAGCGAAAAAATAGGAGGGGATGACGAAAACAGATAGATCATTTGCTTCCCGAACAAAGACAATTAGAGTAATTTTTCCCTTCTTGATATTTAACCATTAACAAATCAGATTTATAAAGTTTGTTTTACACAAGACTCCATTTTGATTCTTTTGGTTGCTCTGGAAATAAAGGAATCCCTATACTATTGTATAGCATGAACATTGTGCATATGTCTTACTTCTTTTTGAAATTTACCAGTTTTCGACATCGAGACTTTCAGCAAACGTTATCTTATATCTAAACGAGCGAATCCGCTATTGTTTTATTTTTCTAATACAAGGGTAATTATTTCATGTGATTTTATATTAGGGGGATAATTGAATTATCTGTCGGGACAAATCAACAGAAATAAATGTGTTAAGAAATCGGAGCAAAATAAGGATTATTTTCTATCTTTACAAAAGATAAGTCGCTCTTTAATATGGTGAGAAAATTAAGCATATCTAAGAACCAAGCTGGTTTCTAAATCGTTACCTATTGAAAAACAATATACATCTAATTTATTGATTAATAGCTGATAAAAAATTCTCTTGTGTCTTGCCAAATGTAAAGTAATAAATATATTATTAAACGAAGAGTTTTTCGCCCTTAACACTAAACAAGATTTTTTTAATATCTGGCTTTCAAAGAAACTATTGTCTGAAAATCTTTTGGACGCATATTGGTCAATTGGTGGAAAACATTGCTGAAAGCAGAAAGGCTAGAATAGCCAATGCTATAAGCTATTTCTGTAATATTCATATTAGAATCTCTCATTAATTCTATAGAACGTATCACTCGTAACATTGTTAAACTATTTTTCTTTCTCTAATACAAAAATCAAATGCAACATCTCTTTGTCCTGATAATTAACGATATGCTCTCCTGTTTGTATCATCCCGGTCTTCTCTGCAATATGGATGGACTTTGATTTGCAAATCTAAAGGAACGAGTACAATACCAAAGATGGCTGTTAACCATTTTGAGATTAAGAGAATTGTATCGATAGGAGTTTATACACTTAGATACTCCAAATTCAAAAGCATCGCTGAATCCAGAGGTCTTTGATAATGGCTTGAACAATTGTGAGAAAGCCAACAGGGAGTAAATAATAGTAAATTAAGAATATAAATATTCATGCCAAAAATATTCATTCAGCGTTGTTACACTTATTAGTTTCTTTGTTTCATCAATAATTCATCAACATTATTTCTGCAAAGTAAAATTGATGCTTTTTAACAAATGATAATGAGACGGTAAAACTTTTCTTTAACCTCCATTTTATTCCGCCCTTCTCTAATAACCATCTCCTCATTAGGCTAGGAACAGGCCAGTAGAGATTTCTATTTTTCTCCAGGCAAAGGTATTCCATATTCCCGGTACAACTAAAATTCTGACGCCCTGAAGGGTTTTGTGAAAAATCTACCTCTTTCCCTCCAGGCGAGCGTATTTATTCCCAAAAAATTTTGTCATACCGCCAATCTGACCTTTTGCCGCCTATAAAACAATAGAAACCTCACTGGCTCCGTCCCTGCATAAAAAAAAAGTCGATGATTATGAGAAGAACAGAAAAAAATAAAGAAAACAATATTTCCTACTTTCCATCTAGCATAAAATTGGTGTTGGTGGTAGCCTTAGTAGGTATCCTAGTATGGATTCTAACTTCCGTTACGGTGTCTTTCGGGTGGGTGGTGGCACTCTTTGCCTTTTATCTTCTATTTCGTCTGATATGGCGAATAATAAAGCTGATTATCAAATTGATATTCTCTATTCTTTTTCTACTTCTCCTTATTTCATTGATCGCATTATTCATCCTTTAAAATCAGTAAATATGTATTACACAGAACCATACAGAAAAATAGAATTTACAGCCAAGTACCAACAGCAGGAAAGGGTATATCAATTATTTGTGACTGCATTAAAAGCCATAAAACCCATAATTGCCCGGTATGATGGAAAAATGGTAAATGTCAAATTGATAAAATCAGCAAAAGAAGTTATCAAAGATGTCTTTGTCAGTTTGTCGGGCAACACCATCAATATTAGTGTAGATAGCCTGACACGGATGTACAAAAGTGAGAATACATCAGGCAACGGCAACATAGATAGATCCAATTACGGATTTACTATCTCAACAGATGATAACAAACGATTGGATAGTGCCAAGACCATTGAAACCATTAGCGAAGAAATAAACTACCTGATAAGCGAAATTACAGCGATTCTAAACGATATATCATTCAAATATGATAAAGAGGTCGAAGAATACAAGAAGCTAAAGCAAGCAATAAAAGACTATGAACAAAGATTCTCTAACAGACTGAGAAGATACATAAGAATAGACTAATCACCCTTTAAAACAAATTATCATGACAAAATGTAGTTATTAAAATTTACGAATTGGATAATAGTTATCAATATCAAATATTGAACATACGCCAGTTAACGAGTTTTAGAACTCAAATTATAGAACCATTAAGCCAAAAATTTGGAATAGGCACTTATTATGATGATAAAAACCCTCAGTTCCTAGCAGATGAAGAAGTAGCCGAACTTGTCAGGAAAATGCAGGAAATAAAACGATTAGAAGCGAAAATAGCCGAGAAAAAGAGAATAGAGAGAAGCAGTTCAAGATATTGGTAGAAACTGGTTAAACAATAACTTACCAACTAATGCAAAAGCTATGATTGTTGCCTATAAGGAAGGGTGTGACTATGATCCCAACTTGGATTATCAGAACTATTCAAAAGTAAATTATCAGATACTTGGATTTTCGCAAACAGAAAAGAACAGTGTACAGGAACTTCGCAAATATGCACCTCTATTTAATGGTACTAAATACTTAGAGTCCGAGAATATTCATGCTAAGGTAGGACTGCTAACAGCCACATCAATAAAAACAAATATTAATACTGATAATCTAAATTATGAGATTGTCGATTATTCAGAAAAAGCAATTGCCCTTTTCGGAGATACCAAAGAAATCAAAGACCTGCTTAAAGCGATGGGAGGAAAATTCAATCCGAGACTGATCCATAGAGGAGAATAGCAAGCAGGGTAGGGTGGATATTTCAAAAGAGCAGCGTGAGGAATTGCAAAACATCATCAATTTTGGGCAAATAGAAAAAAAATAAACGAATGTACAACCAGGGGTAGAAATTCCTGCCTCATAAATATCAACAACATGAAATCAACCAATCATTTCAAGAATACCATACAAGCCTATTTGGAACAACGTGCAGCAAGTGATCCGCAGTTCGAATGGGTATATACGACCAAAGAGAACAAGAGCATAGACAACTGTATAACCTATATTTTAAATGCCGTCCAAAAGAGTGGCTGTAACGGTTTTACGGACGATGAGATTTTTGGCATGGCTGTTCATTTTTGGGATTATCCTAACCTTTATAAAAACCTCACTTCTCTACCCAATACGCTGTAAATCA
>NZ_DAOKYH010000011.1:0-131526 GCF_035323175.1 Dysgonomonas sp.
CAACACCATCTTTTTCTCCAATTTTCTTCAGTAAAGATTCATTTGAAGAAACAGCGATGACTTTATAATAATCTTTCATAAAAGCCATCTGCTTGTCTAATAGCTTATCCAAAGATATTGGAACTGTGGTTATGCGAATGAGCTTATTCATGATTTTTTAATAGAGAAGATACATTCAATATTATTATTACAATTCAGGATTTTCTTTCTTGAATAAATCTTGTTTGACTAAATAGTAAAAGAAGATTAGTAATAACCATATAGGCAATCTCCGAAGGATATCTCCCCCTAGCATATATACCAAGATGGGTATCGTTGCTGAAAGAATTAGGTAATTTTGTCGTATCGTCTTTATATAATAAGCAGAACTAAATAAAAATAAACACCCACCTACTATTCCGGATTGGAGTAAAAGAGATAATATTGTTTGATGAGCATCCCAAAAATCGGCATCATAATATAAATGGGGCCCTGGTCCAAAGCCCAAAACAGGAGACGCTTTTAAAGTATTAATAGCTATACTATATAAATTACTTCTACCATCCGCGACATCTTCCTCTTGAAATATGTTAAGGAAATATTTTATTATAAACTCATATTCATTCAGAAAATAAATAATTCCTATTATGGCAATAGCGAAAAATAGAATAAAACAGATTTTTTTATTTAATAATCTTAAGATACGAAATGCTATGAAAAAACAGAGACCTCCCAAAACCCCTAAATAAGCTTTAAATGATCCCGTTTCAAATGCCATTTTTATCAATAACAAACAAAAGAATATGCACAATATCTTTATTAACCAGTCTTTTTCTCTAAAATAAATAAGAATACCTAAAAAAATAAGAGGAGAAATAATCATTGATATTTGATGCAGATTGTTTACTAAAGGAGCAAAATGACCATAATACCTCAAAGGCATACCTGCTATAGTATCCCAGAAAAGACTTAAAATATACAAACAAACCAAGATTGAGGAAAGGTAAAGAAACACATACCGCAGTATCTTGTATATATCTACTTTATTCGTATTTACAAGTCCTTCAATCGTTAAACAACTTATAAGAATCATGAAATAGGCAGCAATATCAAATGAAGCTGTATCTAGCGTTCCATAGGTATAATCTAAGATAAACAGATGATATAAATGCCCTAAAAATAAACACAATAAAAAAATAAACCAGAATCTAGAGAATACATATTTAGATGTAATATCTAATTTCTTTAAGTTAAATAAAAACAAAAACAAAATTAGTATTTCTCCAACTCCAATAAATCCTATCCGTAATACTGTAAAAGGACAAATAATAGTAGCAAAGATCAAACACTTTTCATATTGATTCATAATCAAATATATTTTTCAACTTTTTCTTTATACTTATTTAAGTTCTTCCTTGCTGATAAAATTTGAAATATCGAGTTTTTATTTAATCTTTTAATATACCATTGAAAATCACGCTTCTTTTTTCTATCATTAATGTAACTATTTATTTGTTCATTTCTAGATATAGTATATTCACTATCAACATTTTCTAAAGCATTGGAATAAAGTCTCATTTTATCTATAATGGAAGTATCCCCTGTATCTAGTTTATTATCCCCTATAAAAATCGGTAACAAAGAATAATTAATAAGTTTATTATTTTCTATAGTCAATTCTAATATTACTGATTCTTTATTATTCAAAGATTGTTTGATTAAGGGCTTTTCTGATTTTGATGTATACACATCGTCAAAGCAAAAATTACCAAGACTATATGCCAATAAACTCTCCTTCAGGGTTTCTATTCCTTGCAGAACATGAGGATGATGTCCATAAAAGATTAAAGGGGCCTCTTCTGATAATTTTCGTGCAATTTTGACATGATCCGCATTGGGATAATTTATATGCTCTTGCCCACAATGGACACTAAAGATTGATAGATATCCATTCTTATGATTTTCATTTAATATGTTTCTAGCATACAAAAAGTCAAGTTCATTTATATCACAATCATCCGTATTAATTCGAGATGGATTTGTTGAATAACAACAGAATCCATTTAATGCAATATTATTAGTATCAAACTGTAGAAATAAAGATTCTTTAGTGCCAAAATATTTAATATTATTCTCTTCTAATATTTTTTTTGTATTGTAATAAGATTCTTTTCCATAATCAAAAATATGATTGTTCGCAATATTAACAACATTCACATTCAGATACTTTAATAATTCGACATTCTCTATTTCTGATCCAATATAAGCAGATTTATATCCATGAGGCTTTGCATTTGGTATCAAAAAAGGAGTTTCAAGGTTACCTATTACTAAGTCATACTTATTTAACTTTTCTGCAATTTCTGAAAAATATTCGTATAATTTTGAATTATTTTTCAATGAGAATTTACCAAAAAAAGCGATATCACCTAATAATGCAATTTTCATATTGATCTATTATTTTATTTTTAATGAGAGCAAATTTACCACTAGTTTCATTTGGAATATTTTCTGTAATCTTAATCTCTATATCCATATTATAACCAAATCTATATCTCATCTCTTCCATTATAGACTTAATATGGGACTCTTCAAATGAGTTGTCATCAACCATAATTAAAATCTCGATAGAATCGATGCTGTTTTGGATAAACTGCATTTTTTTTATATTATTTGGCATGCCTTTTATAACATCAGCTAAATGGCTTAAACTAACCAAACCTTTTTCTTTAGAAAAAAGAAAATCAACTTTTCTTCCACTAATATATTCTACTAAAGGATGAGAAGATCCACATTTACAAGTACTATCTTTAAAAGATATAATATCACCTATATTATATCTTATCAAAGGGGTGCCATGTGTAGTAAAAGAAGTAATTATCATTTGATTTCCAATGTCTGTTGGTAATGTCTCTATTACACCGGTATCTAGATTATAATGTAATTCACCACACTTACACTCTGTAATAAAAGGAGCACCTTCAGCTGACGCATATTGATTATAAATCTTAGTATTAAAAACATCCTCAATAAGTTCTCTATGTATAGGCAACAAAGTCTCAGAGGTCGTAAATATAGCTTGAGCTTGAAAAGACAATCTAATTTGATTATTCTTTATAAACTTTGATAGTTCAAATATAGCGGAAACGAAGCCGTTAATTACCTCTGGTTTAAATTTGTTTAAATCATCTATATAATAAGGAAGATTATCTTCTGTCATATTAAAAGTAGAATAAAGCCTTTGTTTATAAATATAATTATATCTCCAAAACACTTTTTTCTTCGGATTTGTAATAATCTCTCTACCACTGAATGTCGCTTTTTTTACTTTGAATGTATTTATACCCAAACGAGATTTAAAAGCATCTAGATAAGCCATTCGTCTTTGGAAATCATCTTTCGTATATAATACTTTTAGTGATTTTCCGGTTGTACCTCCTGTAAAACCAACAACAGCATCTTTTTCATTTATTGTGTATAATTTGTCGATATTTTTTCTAATGGTCTCTTTATCTATAATTGGAAGTATAGATAAATCTTTTACTGATTCAATTTTATTTGTATCAATATTAGAATATAAGTCTCTGTAAAAAGGACTATTTTCAACAGCAAATTTCAAGAAAAGACGTAATAAATTATTTTGATTTTCCTCTTCATTTTTAAGATTAGAGTAATCTTTTGCCATAAATTCTTTAAACGAATCATAGTATACCTTTCCATATCGTTGTCTATATATTTTATACCCATATAACGATACTATCAAATTTTGTATAGAAATTGGTACCCTCTTATATACTTTCTTAAATATATTATTCATAAGCTTAAATAAAAAGTTGATAATTGTACTTCTTTATTAGTAGCAAAGAATATCTCCAATTCTTATCTTTTATTATATATGCAAATATCCTTTTGATAATTTGATATTTATAATAATTACGTTCAGAACCTTTGGCTACTTTTAAATCTATATTAAAAAGTCGAATATTTTCAACAGGGCATCTTTTTAGTGAAACTCGATTTTCAGCTTCTAACCTATATAAAGATGTATATACTAAAGACTTGACAAAGCTATATTTCTTAGCTAATCTGCACCACATATCCAAATCTCCTCCTAGTTTATAATTTTCATTGAAATATCCAACCTCCAAGAAACAATTCTTGTTAATAACAGAAGAGCTTGATGTAATAATTCTTTCTTTTTTTAATGCATCTACAAAATAATCTTCAATTACATATGAAACAAATTGATTCGTATATTCTTCATCCGTATTTCTTATAGATGTCGCAAAAACGCTCTTATCAGGATATTTTAAAATAAGTTGAGAAATAATAAATAAGTGATCTTTTTCCCACAAATCATCGGCATCAATGAATGCAATCCATTCTCTTTTTGCCATCTTAATTCCATAATTTCTAGCACTACATTCTCCTCCGTTTTCTTTAGTAAATATTCTTATTCTCTCATCCTTAAACTTCTCTACTACTGTCAAGCTTTTATCTTTCGACCCATCATTTACAATTATTAACTCAAAATCCCGAAAGCTTTGATCTAATATTGATTGTACTGTAGATTCTATACTTAATTCTTTATTATATAAAGGAATAACAACTGAGAACATATTATTATTTTTTAAAATTATCTTTTAAGATTATCATTAAATAAGCGAAATCTTTTTTGAAAACAATATACCCCAGAAAAAAGACCAAGAATACAATTCCAGTTCCAAGCAACATATTTATATAAACATTTAGTTCATAAACCGTTTGAACTAAATTAACGATAATAGCTGTCGATATAAATATGATAAGAAGTCGACAAAACATCATTAGCTGAGATAACATTCTATAATTTGAAGCTCGTTGTACCTGATAGGATATAAATAGATAACTAAAAACAGAATGAAGCACAATAAGCCATAAAAGAATCTTTATTCCATATATTATTCCCAAAATAGTTATTGGAATAATTGCTATTTTAGTAATTAGTTCTGAAGTCAAATAATATTTTGTTTTTCTTATGACTGCTAAAAAGTTCAGATTCATAAAATAAGCAGGTAGAAACAAGCCTGACAAAGAAATAATTTTCAGATATTCTATAGTAGGAAACCACTTATCGCCCAACAATATAATAATAATTGAATCTGCACAACAAAATAGAATTGCCATTAAAAATGTGGTAATAAATATGGTACCTAAAAGAAACTCTTTAAAGCCTATAAGTTGTTTTTCTTTTTCCATGGCAGATAAAGAAGCGAAGCTTACTCGCGTTATTGTATTCGATATATTTATAGATGTGATATTCTTAAAACTATCGGCCCTAGTATAATATCCTAATACAATGGGAGAAAACCATTTTCCTATTATGAAATAGTAAAAATTATTATATAATGTATTTAATAATTTTGAGAAAAATAGATTTATTCCATAGCCAAACATTTCTTGGAATGACTTTGTATTAAATACAAACAATGGCCTCCATGGAGAGATTATATAGAATAACAATACAGTCAAAATCTGCCCAATCACAATTCTATAAACTAGACTTAATATACCAAATCCATTAAAAGCCATATATATAGAAATCGCTCCACTTATCAATACAGAAATTAAAGATACAAGTGTGATAGTTTTAAAATCTATTTTTTTTACATGCATTGTACGTTGGATAGAGGATAATGAAAAAAAGATAAGACTTAGGGCTGTAATACGTATTAATTCAACAAGCTTTTCTTGATGAAAGAAAACAGCTATAAATGGTGCCAATAAAGATAATAAACCAAAGCAAAATATACCTATTGCCATATTTATCCAGAAAATAGTACTATAATCTTCTTGAGTCACATTTTGTTTATTTATAAGAGCATCACTAAGTCCTCCATCAACGAATACATTAGAAAGAGAAATGAAAATAGTAACGATACCTAATAATCCAAACTCTTCCGGTAATAATAATCGAGCAAGAATAATTCCAACAATAAAATTTATCAGCTGTTGTAATAAATTATCCGAAAAGCTCCAAAACAAACCATTTATAGTTTTACTTTTCATTTATTGTTTAAATCATATATAGTATCGCCTAATTCCATATCTTTAAATTCTCTATGCGCAACAGCTTTAACAATAGCATCAAACTTTCTCTTCGGAAATTCTTTTTCAATACTTAGCCCATATTCATGCTTCACTTCTTCCGGATTAGCCCAAGGATCATAAATTGTTATATTTGTACCGTATTCTTTGAGTTCGCGAATTACATCGACAACCTTAGTATTACGAACGTCGGGACAGTTTTCTTTAAATGTAATTCCTAGAACCAATATATTAGCCCCCTTTATTTGTATACCTTGTTTAATCATCTTCTTGACAACCTCACTAGCAACGTACTCGCCCATACTGTCATTCAGGCGACGACCAGCAAGTATGATTTCGGGATGATAGCCATATTCCTGCGCTTTTTGAGCCAAATAATATGGGTCTACACCGATGCAGTGACCTCCAACCAGCCCGGGTTTAAATGGAAGGAAATTCCATTTCGTTCCGGCAGCTTGTAGTACTGCATTGGTGTCAATATTCATTCTATCGAATATTTTCTTTAATTCATTTACAAATGCAATATTTATATCCCGTTGAGAGTTTTCAATAACTTTTGCCGCTTCTGCCACTTTTATAGTTGGAGCCAAATGCGTTCCTGCTTTAATAACTGAGGAATAAAGGGCATTCACTTTTTCTCCGACGTCAGGTGTAGAACCCGATGTTACTTTCTTAATTTTTTCGACAGTATGTTCTTTATCTCCCGGATTTATTCTTTCAGGAGAGTAACCCGCAAAAAAATCAACATTATATTTCAGACCTGAAATTTTTTCTACTACAGGAATACAGTCTTCCTCTGTAGCTCCGGGGTAAACTGTTGACTCATATATAACGATATCTCCTTCATTGATAACCTTCCCAACTGTTTCACTTGCTTTATATAAAGGGGTCAAATCGGGCCTATTGTTTTTATCTACAGGAGTTGGAACAGTTACTATATAATAATTACAGTCACTAATATCCTCTAAGTTACAAGAACAAAACAACCCAATATTGCCACTGTTTTCGTTTTTCAAAACAGACTGTAAAATATCAGCATCTACCTCTAAGGTATGATCAACACCAGACATTAATTCCTTAATACGAGCCTTATTAATATCAAAACCGACTACCGGATATTTGGTGGCAAAAAGCCTAGCTAGAGGTAAGCCTACATACCCTAGGCCAATAATTGCGATCTTAATTTTGTTCATTTGTGTTATTTTAAATTACTCCAATACCATTCTACAGCCTCTTTCAATCCTTCTTTCATACTATATTTCGGATTGTAATCTAACAAAGCTTTTGCTTTATCTATGCTTGCTAATGAATGCGGGATATCTCCAACTCTATTTGAGCCATGTATAATATCCACCTTTGCAATCTGAGGATCATACTCACTCAGATATTCTTTTAGATATTCTACCAATTGATTTAGAGTTGTTCGTTCTCCAAAAGCTGTATTATATATTGTATTTAATGCTGCGAGATTAGATGTAGTCAGAGCCAGCAAGTTCATCTGTATCACATTCTTTACATAAGTGAAATCCCTTGAATACTCACCATCTCCGTTGATTACGGGTGATTCGTGATTAATTAACCTCTTAACGAATAACGGTATAACAGCAGCATATGCTCCATTGGGATCTTGACGCTTTCCAAACACATTAAAATATCTTAGCCCAATACATTCAATTCCGTATGTACGTGAAAACACATCAGCATAAAGTTCATTAACATATTTAGTTATTGCGTATGGAGATAATGGTTTGCCAATAACGTCTTCTACTTTGGGTAACGAGACAGAATCTCCGTAAGTAGAAGAACTTGCAGCATAAATAAACCGCTTAACGCCAGCTTCTTTTACTGCGAATAGTATATTTAAGAAGCCCGAAACATTGACTTCGTTACTGGTTATCGGATCTTTTATAGAACGGGGAACAGAGCCTAAAGCCGCTTCATGAAGAACGTAATCAACGCCTTTTATAGCATTTAAACAATCATCATAATTGCGAATGTCCCCTACTATTAACCGAAAGTTTTTTTTATCAAAGAATGGAAGTATATTTTCCATTTTACCTGTAGAAAAATTATCAAAACAGATAACCTCACAATTGTACTTTAATAACTCTTCGCAAAGGTTAGAACCTATAAAGCCGGCTCCTCCGGTAATAAGAATTCTTGAATTATCGAGTTTTTGATTTTGAATCATATCCATATTCTTTTCCATATCCATATCTGTAACTACTATCTAAATATGAATCATTGAGCACCAGATACATATTTATTAATTTACCTTCACCTTTTTGCATATTCATGAAGTCTACAGCAGCTCTAGGTGTTACATTTTCTCTAACAATATACAATGTAACATCCACATACTCATCAATTAGATATGTATCCGAGACTAATCCTACCGGAGCAGTATCAAATATTACAAAATCAAACTCTTCTCTTGCTTCGAGCATAAATTCTTTTAAGCGTGGTTCCATTAATAACTCATTCGGATTAGGTGGAATAGTTCCGGCCACCATCACTTTCAAGTTATCATTTAGCCCCGAATCATTAACATAGTTTCGCCAAGAATCATCACTAACTAGATAATCACTCAAACCTTTGTTTCTTGATACTTGAACATAATTTCTGAGTTTTGGATTTCTTATGTCCCCACCTACTATTAAAACTTTTTTACCCGATAGAGCAAAGCTCATCGACAAGTTGACACTTATAAAAGTTTTTCCTTCACCGGAAGCAGTAGAGGTCACTAATATTGTTTGATTTACTTTATGCTTAAGGATAAAATTTAAGTTATTTCTTAATGACCGGAACATCTCTGCGATACCGGAACTTTGATTTGATCTGATTACGACCTGATCCTTAACCTCATTTTTCCCTACCTGTCCGATAATAGGTACTTCCGATAATCTTTCAAGTTCACTTCTACTTCTGATCTGAACTTTGAATAGGTTGATTAAATATATAATTACAATCGGACATAAAAAACCGAGTATTAATACCGAAAGAACAATGATATTGGACTTAGGGGCTATCGGATGAATATCTTCGAGTGGTGAAACGATTATACGTGCCTTATTCGCGGTTGAAGCAATAGACAAATTAGTCTCTTCTCGTTTTTGCATTAGGAATAAAAATAAGTTCTCTTTAATCCGCTGCTCCCTTACTTTTTCGATGAGTCCTCTTTCTTGTTGAGGGACCGACAATACTCTAGATTTGGTAGATGATGATTGCTTCAATAAATCTTGTTTCGATATATTATATGTCTGCTTGACATTTTTTAGAGAGTTGGATATGCTACTACGCATATTATTTATATCATCAGTTAGTCTTATACGTGTAGGGTTTTCTTCACCCAGCCCTTTTAACTGAACTTCTGAAACAAGTAGCTTATTGTTGTAATCATTTATTATTTGAGCCAAACCGAGATCAGCAATTCCAATGTTAGGTATCACTGAAAATTTATTTGCAGGATTTTGCACAAAACGCTCTATTAAAGATATCACATTGAGTTGGGTTTCTACCTCCAATAACTTTTGTTCATTTTCACCTGTTTGTTGTACAAACAGCTGTGCTTCTGTGCTCAGATCTGTTATTTGATTCTTTTGTTTAAAATCAACAACATTCTCTTCTGCATCTCCTAGTTCTACCGATATTTCTTTCAATCTATCATTAATAAAGATTGCAGTATTGTATGCTATCTCATTCTTTATGTTTACGTTCATTTCATTATACTGCTTCACAAGTTCTCTAAGAATAGCAGCACCCTTGGCAGTATTATTACCAATCAATCCTATATTAAGAACAGAAGACGTTTTACTTGTTGGCGAAACTGATAATGCGCCATTTAGAGCAGAAACAGTAGAGTATATATCATTTATCTGAACATAGTATTTTTCATGTTCAATTACGTTTTTACCTGTCAATTCAATTTTGATAGCGGCATCGTCTAACTTTATTTCGTTCGGAAGAGACTCATATTTTTCATTTATTTTTTTCTCCTCTGAAGCAAATAGATCTTCATATGTCCCGCTAATTTCATATCCCGTTCCATTTTTCTGTATATAGAATTGAATATTTCCTATTCCTTTTTTATCTACAGGTTCTAAAGTGACATGAAAAGGCGTTTGATTGTATAATTCAACCTTTCTAAGTCTCTGCGTAATATAATATACAGTTTGCAAATTCAGTGTATCTACAACAGAACGCATCAAATCGGGAGAAGATAAAATTGCAACTTCGTTTTCTATATTGTTTGTTGTAGAAAGCAAACCGAGAGCCTCTAAATCAAACTCTGCAGCTGCATTTCCTTTACTTGTTCCTTTATCCTCGTTCAGCAATATAGAAAGTGAAGATTTATACTGCTTTTGAGTAACAAGAATGATTGTGACCCCAATAATCAAAAACACAGCTACTGATAGAATAAACCATTTCCAGTAGCGTAAATAATCAAATATGATATCAGTTACAGAAGTTGAAGCACTTGTATCTTTCCAGTTTTTATTGGTTTCCATTTAATTTAGCGGGTTATGATAGCAATTACTGAGATTACGATTGATAATGCGGATAAACTAATCGATTCAAAGGTTCCAAATCGAGAATTATTTCCTTTTGCTTTATTAGTTTCAACATATAACTTGTCATTTTGTTGTAAATAAAAGAGATCTTTATTAAGCACTAAGTTCTTATCTTGCATATCAATCCGATGCATCGCAATTTCTCCATTCTCTTGTATTCTAAGCAACAACACATTATCTCTACGTCCGTATATTGTCATATCTCCGGCTGCCGCCAAAGCATCTAAGATCGTCATTTGACCATTGGGTGTCGTATATACTCCGGGTCTGGCTACTTCGCCAAGAACAGATACTCCAAAATTTATGAACCGAACATTTACGATCGGTTTTTCAGCTATATATCGTGGATAAATTAACGATACAATGTAATCTTGGGCCTCTTTAGACGTCATTCCACCAATACTTAATTGCCCTAATATTGGAAAATTTATTTTCCCGTCTTTATCTACCAAATAATTTTGCAAACTCCCTGCTGTACTCGAATATGTTGCCGTTGTTTGTATTACAGAGCTCAAATTAGTAGGTACCATCGGTAGGTTGAAATCTGTTGCAGCACCAGGTATATTAGAATTGACAGTAATGGTAATTATATCATTAGGCATTATTTTCGCTTCATGAATAGCAGCCACGCTTGATAAAATTTCAGGGGAAACTGTTTCTGCGTTCTTTAAATAAGGCAACTGTTTATAACCCGAACATGAAGCTAAAAAAACGACTAAGAAAAAAACTATTAATGAGTGAAGAATTCTGAGCAAACTCCTTTTTGGTTTCATTGTGTTAAAATAAATAATGTTTTATAAAAGAGATTTCCTGCCAAAGATAATTTATTTTTTATCTTTTTTGACTAAAGAAAAAATAATAACTTTTTAAGAAATGGAATCAACATTAAATAAATAAAAAGGAAAAAGCCTGAAAAAAAATAAGAAATCAGGTGAAAAAAATCTTGAAAGTGTTATTGTATCTAAGATTTAAGAATTCGGGTATTAATCAAAAAAATGCTGTAAAATTTTACAAAAAAAGAAAACAAATCGTTTAAAACCCTCATCAAATTAACCTTTATTTACACAACTTTAACAATATCAATATCCACGATCATAATAAAGGATTTAAGACTCAAACTATGAGAAAAACAACATTTATTCACTTTAATCACTCACTATTAAAATTTTAGTCTAACATACCTCTAATAATAGTTTCCATTTTTTCTATAGCATTATCCCAACTAAAACGAAGCACATATTCATGTCCTCTTTTAGCCAAGTCTATGCGATATTCGTTATCCTTAATTAAACAGCAAATTTTATCAGCCATATTTTTCGCATCACCCGGTTCTACCAACAATGCCGTTTCTCCTTCAACCGCATATTCTTTATGCCCTTCTATATTGGTGCAAATAAGAGCACATCCACAAAACATAGATTCTACAGATACCAGGCCAAACCCTTCAGTAAAGCTATTGGATATAAATATAGAGTTACGATTATAGATTGCACACAAATCATCCGGATCTCTATGATAATGAATCCAGTCGGGCAAATCTTCAGGTGAGGGATAAATGCCGAATAAATCAACATTAAGCTCCGGAATCTGCTCTTTTACAAGATGTAGTGCTTCTAACCCATATTTAGAACCTTTTATTTCTTGAACAGAATACATCATAGCAACGGTTGCAATTTCTCTATTCTCTACTCTTTCCTTAATGTAATATACATTGTTGTCAACTCCATTTTCAATCAATTCTACTCTATTATTGGTATGCTTAGCTACTATTTTTTTTAAATAAGAAGCAACAACGATATTAACCGTATCTTTCAAGTTATACGAAGAGTAGAGTAAATCTTCATGTCCTTCCCAATTTTCATAGCCTTGTATAAGGTTGATTTTTTTACCTTTTTCTGGAGATAGTGTTCCCATATCCAATACGGTAGACCACCAAGTAGCAATAACAATATCAGCATCAACCACATACTTATCCTTTACTTCTTTTACATAAGACATCGTAATATCCGGATCAAACTCGAACCATTTATTTCTATCAAATCGTTCAATTTTAGATAAAATACAGCGTACGAAGTATGGAAAACGGTACTTCATATACTTTGTTTTGATAGGAAATGTTAGATGAACTTGATACCCCATGTAAGCCAATCGATTAGCATATTCGTACATAACACGAAATCCACCTGCCGGACGACGAGGCTTGAATGGTAGTATAAAATTGATTTTTATATTGTTCTTCATTTCTTCATCTTTTCTTCACAAATATAATGAGTTTAGCAATTCTTTTATCATTATTAAAACTCTTATTTAGAAACTCTAAAAACAATACAGCGAACATAAAATTAAAATAAAATAAATTTTATTAAACATATATTTAATATTATTAAATAAAATATTATGTTTGTAAAAAAAATGCAGTAAATATGTTACCATGTAATTGTCCAAGTTGTAAAACACAATTAAAAGTAAAAAGCCTTGTTTGTGAAAACTGTGCAACAGAGGTGCACGGTCTCTATGCACTCCCCATACTAGCCCGTCTGTCTGTAGAAGATCAAGACTTTATTCTAAAATTTGTGAAAAATAGTGGAAGTTTAAAAGAGATGGCTAAAGATTTAAAATTGAGTTACCCTACCGTGAGAAATTTATTAGACGATATAATTGATAAACTAAAAGAATATGAAAAGTAAATCTTCTGTGACAAGCTGGTTATTCAAACCATTTCAATACATTGCCGGTACAAAAGCTCTTATACTAGGGCTAATCGTTATGTTATTACTATCGGTTTTGGGGTATTTGGGAAATACTCATTTCAATGGAGTGATCGGGATGCAATATGCGCCACCAAATCAACCTCAACACTATGCAGTCCACATAGTTTATCAGATCATCACCCTCATTTCTATGACCGTGATTTTCTATATTGCGGCCCGTATTGTATCCAAATCTTCTGTCCGTATTATTGATATTGCAGGCACAATGTCTTTATCACAAGCACCCCATATCTTGTTTGGGCTAGTAGGCTTAATACCTGCGGTTCATTTAGATTTTGGAAATATGAATGCAGTAAATACAAATGAAATATTTTCTATACTGAAAGATAATATTGGAATATTAGTAATAGCCTCTCTACTGTCTATTATAATATTAGCTTGGTCCATTGTTCTTAAATACAATGCCTATTCCGTTTCGGGTAATATAAAAGGAGTTATTGGAGGAATCTCTTTTACAGCAGCTCTTATTGTATCCGAAATATTAATTAAAGTACTTATTTTTATAACCATACCTTATTTACATTAAAAAAACAGACCACTATGAATTGTAAAAAACTATCACTCTTTTTACTATTACTCTTATCCCTAAATATATCAGCACAATTAATCGTTAGTGAAGAACCTATTATATTAAAAACGGAAACAGGCGATATATTTGGCTCATTAAAAGTTCCGAATAGTAAAACTCCTTTACCAATAGCAATTATTATAGCAGGTTCGGGACCAACAGACCGCAATGGAAATAGTCAACTTACTCAAAACGATGCATATAAAATGTTGTCTGATGAATTATTCTATAGTGGAATTGCTACACTCTGCTTCGACAAAAGAGGTATAGCAGCGAGCAAGTCTGCAATGAAAGAGGAATCGGATATCCGATTTGAGAATTATATTGAAGATGTAAAAGGGTGGATAGATTTATTATCGAAAGACAAGCGGTTTTGTAACATAATAATTATAGGGCATAGCGAAGGTTCGTTGATTGGGATGATTGCGGCAGAAAACAATCCAAAAGTTACAAAATACATTTCTATAGCAGGGATGGGTGTACCTTTTGATGTGATACTCAAAGAACAATTAGAAAAGCAATTGGCGGGACAGCCCCAAGCTACAAAAGATCTGATATTTTCTTATTTAGATAAATTGAAACAAGGTGAAACCATCTCAAATGTTCCTCCAACACTCAATGCTCTGTTTCGCCCAAGCGTACAACCATATATGATATCAGTAATGAAATATAATCCTCAGGAAGAGATAGCAAAACTCACCATTCCAACTTTAATTATACAAGGAACAACAGACATACAAGTACCTACAGAACAGGCAAACCTACTATCTGTAGCAAATCCTAAAGCCAAAAAGGTTGTTATAGAGAATATGAACCATGTATTGAAAGACTGTAGAAGTAGCGACATGGCAGAACAAACGCCAACATACAGCAACAAAAGTATTCCGCTAAACAAAGAAATAGGAAAAGTTATAATAAACTTTATAAAAAATTAGAAAGCGAAAGAGAGGAATTACTTTCCTCTCTTTAGTTTTTGTATAATAATATCTGCAGCTCTTTGCGACGCTCCAGACTCACCCAATATTTTTATAACTTCATCATAGTCGGCTAACATCGTTTCACGATAAGTTTTGTCATTCAAAAGCTTATTAACTTCCTCCCTAATTGTATCTACTGAGAAAAATTTGGCAAAAAGCTCTTGTAACACTACCCTATCGGCTATCAGATTTACCAACGAAATATATTTTGTATGAAGTATATTCTTGAATGCCCAATAAACCACATGAGGAATAGGCGTTTTGTAACAGACAACTTGCGGAACTTTAAATAAAGCTGTTTCTAATGTAGCTGTGCCGGATGTCACCAATGCCACATCAGCATACTGCAAAAGTCTGTAAGTTTGGCTAAATACAATTTTACAAGAATTACCACCTATATATTCTTTGTAATAATCAGGATCTATACCGGGTGCTCCGGCTATCACAGCCTGATAATCTTTAAAGCCTTCAATTGCCTCGAGCATAGCGGGCAGATTATCTTTTATTTCTTGTTGGCGGCTACCTGCAAGTAATGCTACAATAGGTTTATTATCTAAGTTGTTTTCCGCTATAAACTTATCTTTAACGTCATTCTGATTCTCTTCTCTAAAATTGGCTACAGCATCTACCACAGGATTCCCCACATAATCGATACGATAGTTATGCTTCTTATAGAAATCGACTTCAAAAGGAAGAATAGAAAGCATTTTGTCAACATATTTTTTAAACGATTTCACCCTATATTCTTTCCAAGCCCATACTTTTGGGGAGATATAATAATATACAGGAATATTGGTATGCGTTTTAATATATTTGGCAACTTTCAGATTAAATCCGGGGTAATCGATCAATATCAACACATCGGGATTAAACGCCATAATCTCCTTTTGACACATCTTCATATTACGAAGAATAGTCCTCAGATTGAGAAGTACAGGAATAAATCCCATAAAAGCCATTTCGCGATAATGTTTTACTAGTCGTCCTCCCTGAGCCAACATAAGGTCCCCTCCCAGAAAGCAAAACTCAGCTTCTGCATCCTGAGCCTTGAGTGCTGCCATCAAGTTAGACCCATGCAAATCTCCCGAAGCCTCTCCTGCCACCAAAAAATATTTCATTGTGTTGTAATTTTATCAATAGAGAATTAAAGAATGGCTTCCCAAGACTTTATTGAGGCAATAAGATCATGATTTGTCATATCCACCTTCACCGGCACAACTGAAACATACCTGTTAGCCAAAGCCCATTCATCCGTCATTTCATCACTAGGCTCATCATTCTCAAAGTTTCCTGTCAACCAATATATATCTTTATCAGCGCCATCTTTCGACTGCATAAATTCATTCACCCACTGTCCGGATGTCTGACGACAAACACGGATTCCTTTTATATCGTCTCCTTTCGGAATATTTACATTCAAACATGTTCCACTAGGTAGCCCATCTTCCAATACTTGCTTGGTAATAGAGTGAATATATTTTTTTGAGTAAGTAAAATCAGCATTGTGGCTATGATCAAGCAACGAAAATCCAATAGATGGTATTTTAAATACCGCTCCTTCTATTGCTGCTCCCATTGTTCCCGAATAAAGGACAGCTACTGCTGCATTCGAACCATGATTTACACCCGAAAGAACAATATCAGGTCTGCGTTCAGCCAGTTCACTTATGCCTAACTTTACACAGTCCACAGGAGTTCCTGTTGTCGCATAGACTTTGACATTCTGGCTTTCACTTATCAAATATACCCGTAATGGCTGTAATGATGTTATTGCACTCGACATTCCCGAACGAGGTCCATCGGGTGCTACAACTATAATATCTCCTAAATCTTTTACGCTATCTATCAATGCTTCTATACCTTTAGCCTGATAACCATCGTCATTCGTAATCAGTATCAGAGGCTTCTTATTCTCCATCTATCTTTATTTATCATTAAAAAACAAAACTAAGAACTAAAAATTAAATTTCAGTTAAGAAACAAAGATACATCAATATTTTTAGAGCGTATTTATTTCCTTTGTAAAAAGAAATCGACGAAAGGAACGACTCCGAGCAGTCATATTTATCAACAAATAACTGTTTGTAATCTTATATTGCAGATTTATCTTATATAAGACATTATAGTGATCTGAAAGAAGTAAAAGTGACATTAAAAAAGAGCATAGCGACTGTTACTTTTGTTACTTTTCAACAACATTAGACATATAAATATATGATGTTCAACAATATACAAAACCATAAAAAAGTAACACCCATGTACGATAAAAAGCGTGACTTAAATGAATTATAGCCATTAAAAAACAAACTCTTTTTTGTGTTATTTACAAAAGGTTTGAAATGGCTTTAAATTATTATCCAGCGTCTTTGCGATGCAAACATATTTTGTAACTTTGGTATACTTTTTCAATTTATTAATCATTCAAAATATTCCCAACATGAGAAAAACAAGTACGGTCTTATTGCTTCTGCTGATTTTTTCGACCGCGATATATGCCCAACAGCAGTACCGCAAGCATGTCAGACCTACCAAAAATGTGATTGTGATGATACCTGACGGAACATCTATCGGTGTAGTTTCTGCCGCACGTTGGTATCAGATTTACAACAAGCTTGGAAGCAACAATTTAGCTATTGACCCTTATCTATGCGGCACTGTAAAAACATTTTCATCAAATGCTCCCATTGGAGACTCGGCTCCTACAACGTCTTGTTATATGACCGGTATGCCCCAACAGACAGGCAATGTATCCATCTATCCTGTTGCCGATCCTCAAAATGACTTAGTACCTGTAGATCCGGCAAAAGCTTACCAACCATTAGCTACAATACTGGAAGCTGCTAAACATCAACAAAACAAAGCTACGGGATTGGTTGTTACGGTGGAATTCCCGCATGCAACACCCGCAGACTGCTCTGCACACTATTATGCCAGAGGCAAATATGAATATATCGCATCACAAATGGCATATCAAAACTTAGATGTCATGTTTGGTGGTGGTAATTCTATACTTACTGACGACATTAAACAACATTTCAAAAACACGGGAACCAGACTTATTCAGGATGATTTAAAAGCTTTCCGTAACTTTAATGGAAAAGATAAAGTTTGGGCATTGTTCGGAGAAAGAGAGCTACCTTACGACATCGACAGAGACTCTACTTTAGTTCCGTCACTGAATGAAATGACTAAAAAAGCGCTAGACAGGCTTTCTCAGAACGAAAACGGCTTTTTCCTCATGGTAGAAGGCAGTAAAGTAGACTGGTCTGCTCACGGAAACGATGCAGTAGGGTGTATTACAGAATATTTAGCATTCGACAAAGCTGTTGCTACTGTTATGGATTTTGCCCGCAAGAATGGAGAAACAACTGTAATAGTTCTTCCCGATCATGGAAATAGCGGATTCACAATTGGTCGTAGAGACCTGAAAAGCTATGACAAGGCAACCATCGATCAATTATTCAAAAATGTATCGCAATACAAAAAAACAGGAGAAGGTTTGGAGCGTATCTTATTAAAATCGAAACCGGAAGACTTCAAAAGCATATTTAAAGAATATACGAATATAGACCTGAACGACGATGAATTAAACTTACTTCTCAGCTCTAAGAACTACCAAGAAGCTGACTATATGAAAGTAAGCAACAGCGTGAATATGGGTTCGAGTATTATCAATATAATGAATCAACATACATATTTCGGTTTCACAACGGGAGGTCATACAGGCGAAGAAGTCTTTCTCGCAGCTTATCATCCTGATGGTGATCTGCCTATAGGTATGAATACGAATGTAGAAATAAACCAATATCTATCTGACGCTATAGGGCTCAAAACATCTTTGAAAGATATGACAGAAGAAGTGTTTGCTAAACACACAGAAGTCTTCAAAGGATTAGAGTATAGCATCGATAAGTCTACTGATTTCCCTGTATTAAAAGTGAAGAAGGGAAATATGACGTTAACTATACCTGCGTTCAAGTCGGTAGTTTATCTCAACAATCAGCCAATCTCGTTGAGTACAGTGACTGTATACATAGACAAGAACGACACATTCTATGTTCCTAAAAGCCTAATCAACAAGCTATAAGAAGATAGTTATCCCCATATACAAAACAGCGACAAACTCAAAAGGGCTTGTCGCTGTTTTATTTATATAATCTAATTGCTATCAATCATTTATATCCATGATAATTGATGGAATAATAATAATCTAATGTACCTTGTTCCAACTGAGTAACGATGGCTTCTATTTCGGCATCTCTACCTTCAGGATCATACTCTGTTTTCAGGCTATTGCCAAACAATCCGGCAAAAGCATTATATACCCCGGCTTTGAAGCTACCAACCAAGGCTTTTACAATATTATATGACGAGGTATTACATTGACGATCGATAAGCTTCACTAACACCTTACCCTGATTCTTGGTCATTTTCTTCATCTTGGGTTTATATTCCTCCATCATATATTTCTGCACATCGTTCATATACTTATCTCTTGCTTTATCATTGGGCAAGGATTGCATATATTCATAAGTTTCAACAATAGCAGCTGTAATCATCTTTGCATAAGGGTATGCTATGCGGACATCCCTTACGAGTTTTGAGTATTCCTGTCTTTGCTTGTTATTTTTAAACTTTATTGGAGCATATATATAAACCGGCTTGAGATTCATAATAGCAATCGTATCCCCATGATAGATAACTGCCATATCTATATACGTATCTTGCTTTTCCTGTGACTTGAGAGCCACAGAAACCAACAATAACAAGAAAAAAGAAAATACAATCTTTCTCATTGGGTTACGCAGTATAAATACAGTCCAAATATACAAGAAAAAAGAAAATTCAGATAAGGAATATCAAACTTAATTGCAGTTGAAGAGCTTAACGTCCAAACTTCAAATTTGAGAATAACGTTATTCCTCTCAGATAATAAGTAGCAAGAATACTTCTTGGGTAGATAGTTGCAGGATATTCAACAATCATTTTTTCAAGGTTTTCGTTTCTTGCAGACCGATACATCTTCCTGTTATTATAAAAGTCTTTATGGGCTCTAACAACCTCTTTTGCGTTAGCGTACTTTCCTGTTACAGCAAATTGGAACGCTGCTATATAATCCAATATCAGCCGTATAGTCATCACTTTCTTTAAGTTATCCTGAGGCAGATTTTTATAAAGCATTATAAGGTTATTCCTGAAATTGAGAAATGTTTTTCTGGGATTTTCCTTTTTCAATGTAGCGGCTCCCACATGATACACAACGGAAGAAGGTAAGCAAACAATACGCCTGCCTCTTGAGTTTAACCTCCAACAGAGATCAATCTCTTCCATGTGTGCAAAAAAGGATGAGTCGAACCCTCCTGCTTCAAAGAAGTCTGCAGAACGTATAATAAGACAAGCTCCCGTAGCCCATAAGATATCTATCGGCGTATCATACTGATGATGATCTTCTTCTATTTTCTGAAAAATACGCCCCCTGCAAAATGGATAACCATACTTGTCTAAGAATCCACCCGCAGCTCCTGCATATTCAAAACTAGCTTTGTTTCGTTGAGCCAATATCTTAGGCTGGACGGCAGCAACATCTGTATTTTCATCCAGATAGGATATAGTCGTCTTTAACCAGTTTTCGGTTACTTCAACATCAGAATTGAGAATAACAAAATATTCGGCAGCGACTTCTTTCAATGCAACATTATATCCTCCTGCAAAACCATAGTTTTCAGGCAGTCTTATCAATGATATTTGAGGATATGATGCCTCTAAGAAAGATAAAGAATCATCTGTGGAACCATTATCAGCCACAACAATTTCGACATCAGGAAAAGATGAATACCGTACAACTGTAGGTAGAAACTCTTCTAGTAACTTTTTCCCGTTCCAGTTAAGAATAACAATTGCTATTTTTTTCATTTATGTTGTGCTAATTCAACTTCCTTCCGAGTCATTTTCCATCGCTTGTGAGTCCATAGCCAATAAGCAGGATTACGCAGAATGGTTCTTTCCATCTCTCGTATATAAGTTTCTGTTATATAGAATTCGGGGGTATCCTGGGGCTTATCCGAAATCAATTTTACCGTTCCTTTATAATGCCCTCTTTTCACCTTTTCCATATCAAGATAAACGACAGCAAATCCGGTTTGTTTTGCAATACGCTCAACTCCTGTAAAAACAGCAGATTCTTGATTCATAAAAGTTGACCAATAATGTATGTTGTGAAAAGACGGCGTCTGATCAGCCATGAAGCCTATTAATATTTGCTGTTTTGCCTTTCTTAGCTTTACAATAACACGCAACGTTTCATTCTTAGCTATCCCGAACGAACCAAACCGACTACGTATCTTAAGAAACAAATCATCGACAGCCTTATTCTTCAAAGGTCTATAGATCTGTCCTAAAAGCTTATTCTGATCCTCTTTATTGCGAAACGACATGGTGATTGACGGAACCCATTCCCAATTACCATAATGCCCTAAGAACATTAAGGCAGAATTTCCATCCCTCATCAAATCTTTCACGATATCCATATTCTCAAAAACCATTCGCTTTTGCATCTCTTCATCGGAGATATGTAATAGTTTTAGAGTTTCTACAAAGTAATCGCAAAAATGATGATAAAATTCTTTCTCGATAACGTGCAACTCTTTATCAGTTTTCTCGGGAAAGCTATTTTTAAGATTGATGCGTACGACTTTCAATCTATAACGAATAACCTTATATACTAGAAAATAGAGGAAATCAGATAAAATATATAATGCTCTGAATGGTAACAGCGCATGCAAATACATCCAGATATACAATATATAATATAATATCTTATTCATCGTCAGATCTCAGTAAGAGCTGTTTTTATGGAATTAAAATCGCCCAAAGTTATCATTTTTATTTCATTCGCTTTATGTGCATGATACTGAGTTTCTACTTTTATATAATTCTCAGTAAAACCATACATAACGCTATCATGTTGAGTATGCTCAAATAACACTTTTCGCTTTGTACCTTGCTGCGACTGATAGAATGCCTGTAATTTTTCGTCTGATAGGTCAAGTAGAGCCTTACAACGTGCATGCTTAGTTTTAGGATCTACTTCGTGATCTATTTTCAAAGCCTGCGTATTCGGACGTTCAGAATATGTAAAAACATGCAATTGTGAAAAATCAAGACTTTCTAAGAAAGCTTTTGCTTCTTCAAAATATTCATCGGTCTCGCCTCTTGTACCAACAATAACATCAACTCCGATAAATGCATCAGGCATTACGGATTTAATCTTTTCTACTTTATGTCTGAATAATGCAGTATCGTAGCGGCGACGCATCAATTTAAGCACAGCATCCGAACCCGACTGTAAAGGGATATGAAAATGAGGCGCAAAACGTTTTGATTGAGCTACAAATTGTATAATCTCATCGGTAAGCAAGTTCGGCTCTATTGATGAAATCCGATAACGCTCAATACCCTCCACTTCATCTAAAGCTTTGACTAAGTCAAAAAAAGTTTCGCCGGTGGTTCTACCAAAGTCTCCTATATTTACACCTGTTAGAACAATCTCCTTCCCTCCTTTTTCAGCAACCTCTTTTGCCTGCTGTACCATACTTTCTATCGAACCATTACGGCTGCGTCCTCTGGCAAAAGGAATGGTACAAAAAGAACAAAAGTAATCACACCCATCCTGCACTTTCAGAAAATAACGGGTACGATCGTCCTGCGAACACGATGGAACAAATGACTTTATCTTATTCGTTTTAGAAGTATGTACGACCCCTTTATCTTTTTTCTTTAGTTCGTCAAGATAAGCTATTACATCAAGCTTCTGCTCCGATCCCAGTACAATATCCACACCTTTTATACCCGCAATATCTTCGGGTTTAAGCTGAGCGTAGCATCCTGTTACTATTACATAAGCACCGGGGTTTTCTTTAATCATTTTACGTACAGCCTGACGGCACTTCTTATCTGCAAATTCGGTTACGGAGCAAGTATTTATAACACATATATCTGCAACTTCCCCATCTCTGGATCTACGAACACCAACTTGGGACAATTGTCGCCCGATAGCTGATGTCTCTGCAAAGTTTAATTTACAGCCCAATGTGAGATAGGCTGCTTTTTTATTCTCAAAAATTGAATTATCTATCATTGTATATTACAGAACCTAATTTAATAATATTGAAATAAATAACTTTGTTCTACAAGTAATTTATTAATTATTGTCATACAAAAAGAGTACAAAATTACACAATTACGTGAAACTTTACATATAAAATAGTTGTAGATTATGATGATAGTCTCTATTTTTGCACAAAATTTATAAAAATGAGCAACAAATCATGATTGACAAGAATCTAATAACCTTATATGAAGACAGTTTTAGAAACAATTGGGACTTGAAGGGCTTGTCTGACTATTCCGAAAAAAAAACATTGTATTATAAAGATCTGGCTCGTGAAATAGCTAGAATACATATATTACTGGATGATGCTCAAATAGCAAAAGGAGATAAAGTTGCTCTTATTGGCAAAAATAATATTCCTTGGTGTGTTACTTATCTTGCCGTTATCACTTATGGTGCTACCATTGTACCTATCCTACAGGATTTCCATGCAGACAATATACAGCATATAATCAATCACTCTGAATCAAAATTATTATTCACAGCCAATAATATATGGGACTCTCTGGATGAAGATCATATACCGGGAGTAAGAGGAGTATTCTCTATTAATGATTTCAAGCTTACTTGCTTGCACGAAGGAAAAGGAGAAAAACTTTCCCTGGCGGTAGAAGAGTTAGACAAGAAAATGAAGGAGAAGTACCCCAATGGTTACTCTCCTAATGATATTAATTACGCTAAAGTAGATAACTCAGAAGTAGTACTCATTAATTATACTTCGGGAACAACAGGCTTTAGCAAAGGGGTTATGCTTACAGCCAATAACCTTGCAGGAAATATAACTCATGCTCAATATCTGAAATTACTATTCAGAGGACAAGATATCGTTTCTTTTCTTCCACTGGCGCATGCTTACGGCTGTGCGTTTGAATTTTTGTACTCCTTGACCGAAGGCTCGCACACGACACTACTAGGAAGAGCTCCTTCGCCCAAAATATTGACAGAGGCTTTTGCCGAAATAAAACCACACCTTATTATAACAGTACCTCTTGTTATTGAAAAAATATACAAAAAAGCAATTTTACCTAAGATAGAGAAGCCTGCAATAAAAATGGCCTTGAAAATTCCGATTGTAAAGGATCAGATTTATGCAAAAATAAGAAAAGGCTTAATAGATGCTTTAGGTGGCAATTTTCATGAAGTGATCATTGGTGGTGCAGCTCTAAATGGAGAAGTGGAAGCCTTTCTTCACAAAATCAAATTTCCGTTTACGGTTGGTTATGGTATGACCGAATGTGCTCCTTTAATTTCATACGAACATCATTACGATTTTATACCCACATCTTGCGGTAGGATATTGGACAATATTATGGAAGTCCGTATAGACTCGCAAGACCCATATAATATTGTAGGAGAAATACAGGTAAGGGGAGAAAATGTAATGAAGGGTTATTACAAAAATGAAGAAGCGACAAAAGCAGCCTTTACTGAAGATGGCTGGTTGAAAACAGGAGATTTGGGAACTATAGATAGAAATAACACCATTTTCATAAGAGGACGCAGCAAAACGATGTTGCTAGGCCCCAATGGACAGAATATATTCCCGGAAGAAATAGAATCTAAGCTTAACAATATGCCATTCGTATTGGAAAGCCTCGTCGTAGAGCGAAATGGTAAATTGGTTGCATTAGCTCATCCTGATTATGAAACTATGGATGCCGCCCATGTAGATCACGAAATGTTGCCGGCAATAATGGAACAAAACAGGCAAAACCTGAATAAGATGCTTGCAGCATACGAAAATATATCGGCAGTACAAATTTACCCGAGTGAATTTGAAAAAACTCCTAAAAAAAGCATAAAAAGATATTTATATGATAATTAGACAATTACAACCAATACAACAGTAAAAAAGTACCCCCCTCAGAAAAAAATAAAAAAAACACTAAAAAAAATATAATTGTGCTGTACAACATGTAAAGAAATATGTATATATTTGCATCGTGTTATCAGAAATTATAACTCAAATACATTTACCGTTTAAGTTTTAATAGAAAAGAAAATGAAAAAATTAGTTTTATTTGCTGTTGCTGCTATCGCAATCTCTTTCGCATCATGTAATAACAAAGCTGCTGAAGAAGCTGCTGCTAAGGCTAAAGCTGACTCTTTAGCTGCTGTTGAAGCTCAAGTAGCTGCTGAAGCTGCTGCTAAAGCTCAAGCTGACTCAATCGCTGCTGCTGCTCAAGCTGCTGCTGACTCTGTAGCTACTGCTGTAAAAAAATAATCCAGCGACAGTTAAGATTTATGAAACCTGTATGAGGTAATACACTCATACGGGTTTTTTTATTATAGTTATTTTTTATTTAAAGATCTTTAACATTAAAAATAACTATCTTTGCACACTCAAAATCACACAAACAAATATAGAAACAATATAATATCTAAATGGAAACTGAAAAAGAACATTGGGATATAGAGATCAAACCGCGCGGAAGCAATTTTTCCCTTAATATAAAAGAAGTCTGGCAATATCGTGACTTATTACAAATGTACGTTCGCCGCGATGTTGTAACTATATACAAACAAACTGTACTCGGCCCTCTATGGTTCATCATTCAACCACTATTTACTACAATAATGTATATGTTTGTATTTGGAAATATAGCCCAAATACCAACGGATGGACTACCTCAGCCATTGTTCTACCTATCTGGAATATTATGTTGGGGATACTTTTCTGACTGTATGGGAAAAGCCTCAGGAACTTTCCTCGGTAACGCCGGAGTTTTCAGTAAAGTATACTTTCCTCGATTAGTAGTTCCTATATCAAGTGTTATTTCCAATTTAGTACGATTAATAATCCAGCTAGGGCTATTCCTTGCCGTATACTTTTATTTCGTATATAATGGTACAGATATCAAGCCTAATATATATATTCTCTTTTTTCCGTTATTGGTTTTAATGCTAGCCGGATTAGGACTGGGGTTTGGCATCATAATATCGTCTGTTACAACAAAGTATAGAGACATGGCTATCCTATTTGGTTTTGTAACGGGATTGTGGATGTATGCAACACCAATAATATATCCACTCTCTGTAATGAAAGAAAAATATGAAGAATATATGTGGCTCATACAGCTGAATCCATTAACATCTATCGTAGAAACATTAAGATATGGATTTATGGGAGCTGGTACAGTTGATTGGTTTTGGCTCAGCTATAGTTTTGTTGTTACAATAATAGTCATCATTCTCGGTTCATGGGTATTTAACAAAGTAGAACGCAGCTTTATCGATGTAGTGTGATGGAAGCTACAGAAATGAGAGAAAAATATTATGCTCTAAATAAATCCTTCAAGAGAAAATTCGTTTTTCATCTGGGATATGATGCAGGATTCTTCTCAGAGTATAACAACATGATATTAGCAATGTTATACTGCCTAACACACAAGATCCAATTTATACTATATTCTGAAGATGCTAATTTCGGGTATCAATACGGGTGGACTGATTATTTTCTACCTTTTTGTGACGAAACCAACGATGACTTCCACAAAAAACATAACTTTAGAAACTACAATTTCATCCAAGAAAAATTAGGAATAAAAGACAAACTGAAAATTAAAGCATATAAGGTATTTAATGGAATAAATTTTCTAACTCAAGACTTATGGCTCCTAATCAGGGATAGAAAAAACGAAAAAAACATATATAATATTCCCGAGATCGGAATTGTAAACTGTTCATTAAAGGATGCATGCCAAAAATTAATCTCCCTAACATGGCAATACAATGAAATAACTGCTCCGGAGATAAAGAATAAAATAAGATTACTAAATTTACCAGGAGATTATATCGGTTTTCACATACGGCGCGGAGATAAGCATATTGAACAAGATTTAGTCGAAACATCAAGCTATCTGAATAGAGCAGAAAATATAAGTAATATAAAGAATACTTTTATATTAACTGATGATTTTAGAGTAATATCTGAAATAAGAAATAAATATAAAGAGTGGACGATATTCACATTCTGTAAAGAGTCTGAGCAAGGGTACGACCATGCTAAATTCAAAAAAGAAAATAAATCTATAATAAAAGAGGCACATTTAAATCTATTTGCATCATTAGATGTGCTAAACAACAGTACATTTTTCGTAGGGACTTTTGGTTCAAATCCGGGTATGTATCTAGGAATGAGGATGGACTCTGCTAAATGTATAAGTATCGACATAGATTGGCAAATATGGTAGACAATGTTAATACATACAAAAAGCTTCCTTTCAGCGCCATTGTTACAGGGTACAATGAAGGATATATTTTGGAGGATTGTCTGAAGTCAATTTCTTTTTGCGAGAATATTAAATATGTAGATCAAGGCTCTAATGATAATTCGATAGAAATAGCTAAGCAATATAGTAATGAAATCATAGAGCATGAAAGGGTACCGCTAGGCGAAGCTATTGTTGCAGAGTATTACAAATCGGAAAAAAATGATTGGATACTTATAATAGATCCCGATGAACGAATTAGCTTTGAGCTATATAAAGATATAATAGCACTTTTTGAAAAAGGAATCCCTGATAATATTGGAGCAATACTCGTTCCTTGTATATATTATTACAAAAAGCATCCATTGAAAGGAACACGCTGGGGAGGTATTCACTCCCGTATGCTATTGTTTCACAAAGACAGATGTAAAATGACAGGCGTAGTACATGCGGGCAGAACGGTACTTCCTCCTTATGAACCGTTTTGGATTGCATACAATGGGAAAAATATAGATCATCATTATTGGATGATCAGCTTTTCTCAATTGCGGGAAAAACATTTAAGATACTTAAAAATGGAAGCTGAATCAAGAAATTTCATGGGATTTATTGCTTCAAAAAAAGGTATCATAAAACGTCCATTCAAAGCTTTTCACTCCTGTTTTCTCAAGATGAAAGGGTATAAAGACGGATTGTATGGACTCTTATTATCTTTTTTCTGGGCATGGTACGATACATGTGCCGAGATAAGATTATATAAATATCAAAAACAACAGAAATAAACAAATCTGAATATGTCAGACATCGCAATAAAATTTGAAAATATATCTAAGCAATATCGTTTAGGATTAGTTGGCACAGGAACTATAGCACACGATCTAAACCGCTGGTGGCATGTTGTAAGAGGCAAGGATGACCCCTATTTGAAAATAGGTGAAGTAAATGACCGTTCATCAAAGGCTAGCAGCAAATATATCTGGGCACTTAAAGATATAACTTTTGATGTAAAACAAGGAGAAGTGTTAGGCATAATCGGTAAAAACGGTGCAGGAAAATCAACCTTGCTTAAGATATTATCGAGAGTAACATCTCCTTCTACCGGAACAATTAGAGCCAAAGGTCGAATAGCATCACTATTGGAGGTAGGAACAGGATTTCACCCCGAAATGACCGGTCGTGAAAATATCTTCATGAATGGCTCAATCATGGGAATGACTAAAGCTGAAATAAAGAGGAAACTAGACGAGATTGTAGATTTTGCAGGCGTAGAGAAATATATAGATACCCCTGTTAAACGCTACTCTTCGGGTATGACAGTTCGTCTTGGCTTTGCGATTGCAGCACATTTGGAACCCGAAATACTCGTTGTGGATGAAGTATTGGCTGTAGGAGATGCCGAATTTCAGAAAAAAGCGATTGGCAAGATGCAAGATGTGTCGAAAGGAGATGGTCGTACAGTATTGTTTGTAAGTCATAATATGCAATCTGTTTCCACATTAACACAGAACAGTGTTTTATTAGAAAATGGACAGGTTTGTGCTTATGACAGAACGGATATTGTTATTCAGAAATATTTATCTATGAGTGGAACTCAAGAGAATATATATCAACGCAAGATAAATAATAACAAACCGAATGTGATTAAAGTTGAATGTAAAACATCTCACAATAATAATATTCAACAATTTGGGAAACCGATGGATATTATTATCGATGTTCATACTCCCTACAGAATACCGTCAGCAGCTGTCTCTTACCAAGTACTTAATAGCGAAGGGGTACCGATAACCCATATATTGAACTTATATGAAGAAAACCCTTTTTGTGATGAAGAAGGAATATATAGGTTAAAATCTTCTATTCCATTCGTACATCTATACCCGGGGACATATAGTTTGATCGTTCATTTTTCAGATAGGATATCTCGAGAAAAATATGAAACCATAGAAAATATTACTCCTTTTGAGGTTAAAGTTTTTGGAGAAATTCGTGATTATTATTGGGGACCAAGAAATGCGACTTATGTAGAGGACTCAATATGGGATGTAAAAAAAATAGATGATGGCAAATAAGAAACCATACGATAATTTTATTAATATTCCTTTTACCTCAGATAATTTGGATAGATATTTAATGCGTAGCTTTATTTTTAATGTAGTTAAAAATACTTTACCATCATTAAAGGGGACCTTATTGGATGTAGGATGTGGTAAAATGCCATATAAGAAGTATATATTAGAAAATAGTGAAGTGAATACATATATAGGTCTTGATATAGAGACTGCTATGGAATACGACACGATAATAAAACCTGACTATACATGGGATGGCAAAGAAATGCCATTTAAGGACGAGAGTTATGATACACTCTTAGCTACAGAAGTGTTAGAACACTGCCCTACGCCCGAGCTAGTATTGAAAGAAATGTACAGGGTATTGAAAAAAGATGGATATATTCTGCTGACTGTTCCCTTCTTATGGCCATTACATGAAACACCACATGATGAATATAGATACACTCCGTTTGCTTTACGTCGGCTCTTAGAAGATGTCGGATTCAGAAATATTGAAGTTAAATCTAGTGGAGGATGGCATGCAAGTATGGCACAAATGTTAGGATTATGGGTCAAAAGAAGTGGTATTTCTAGTCAAAAACAAAAAATCCTGTCGAAGATTCTAAAACCAATCATAAAATTTTTAATTAAAAAAGATACTGTACCTACGAACTTCTACGAAGGACTGATGATCCCTAATTTATTTGCCACAGCTACAAAATAGACTTTTATGAAAAATATAGCTCTAATTTCTCCTAACTTGAATGCATATTCAGAAACATTCATTCAAAACCATAAAAAAAATTTCGAAGGAAATGTGAAGTTTTATTATGGTGGGCACTTCCCGACACATCTAGAAGGGAGTGGTCATTTGTGGATATCATCCAAAGAAAGATTAGCTGATTATATTAAGGCAAATGTATTTCAGATAAAGAATATTCCATCACCAGAATATAAAGCATTAGAAAAAAGCTTCAAAAGGGAAAAAATTAATATTGTTTATGCAGAATATGGTCCTACAGGATATGCAATGATGGACATATGCAAAAAAATGGGATTGCCACTTATCGTTCATTTCCATGGATATGATGCTTCGATGACAAGAGTTTTGGAGGAATACAGGGATGCTTATAAAGAAATGTTTAAATATGCCTCAGTTATCATAGCTGTCTCTAAAATAATGGAACAGAATTTAATTAAAATAGGATGCCCTCCTGAGAAGCTAAAGTATATCACCTATGGTCCTGAAGATAATTTCTTCTCCGTTACCCCCTCATATAAGTCAGAAGCATTTCTATCTATTGGACGCTTTGTTGACAAAAAAGCACCATATCTTACAATACTGGCCTTTAAAAAGGTGCTAGAGAAGTTTCCGAGGGCTAAGCTATATATGGCTGGAGATGGAGTACTACTAAATACATGTATCAATCTTTCAAAATATCTAAAGATCGAAGAAAACATTATATTTATAGGGCAAGCCAAACATCAAGAATTGATGAGCTATTATGAGAAAGTTCGAGCTTTTGTGCAACACTCCTTAACAGCAATCGATGGCGATATGGAAGGAACCCCAGTTGCTATTATTGAAGCCTCTGCTGCGTCTCTTCCGGTAATATCAACAAAACATGCAGGAATCCCTGACGTGATAATAGATGGGGAAACAGGCTTACTTGTAGATGAGCATGATGTTGACGGCATGGCTCAAAACATGATATATATATTAGAAAATGAACTTAAAGCAAAAGAGATGGGAGAAAAGGGAAGAATGAATATTTATGAAAATTTCAGTATGAAAATTCATATAGATAATTTAAACTCTATTATCTCTGAATATGCAAAATAAAAAGACTATCAATTTAATGTTGATGATATTTTTATAGAAAATAATATAGATGTAGAATTGAATATATTTTGATAAAATGAATAATCCATTATTCTCTGTTCTTATAGCCAATTATAATAATGGAATATATATCGAGGATGCTATCCAGAGTATATTCGATCAGACATATAATAATTGGGAAATAATTATTGTAGACGATTTTTCGACAGATTCGTCATCCGATGCTTATGATAACTATCAAAAGAATGAGAAAATAAAAGTTTTTCGTAATACAGAAAACAAAGGATGTGGATATACCAAAAGAAGATGTGTTGATGAAGCTTCTGGAGTAATCTGTGGTTTTTTAGATCCGGATGACATTCTATCGAAAGACGCTTTGGCTGAAATGATTGCAGCTCATGAACAAAATCCAGATTGTTCTCTAGTACATTCCAAACTTTATTTTTGTGATGAAAAACTAGAAATACTAGGGGAATATTCGGCAGCAAAAAATGTACCTTTTGGAGAAAAAATGTTTTTCAACATGTATGGAGAGTTTACTGCATTTGCTTCTTTCAAAAAGAGCTTTTATGACAAGACAGATGGAATAGATTCATATTTAATTAGAGCTGTAGATCAAGATTTATATTATAAATTGTACGAAACAGGGAAAACATTCTTCCTAGACAAGTTTCTTTATTATTATAGAGTTCATAACTCTGGAATATCAACTTTATCTAATTCAGATAAAGCATACTACTGGAAATGGTTTACAATACTTAGTGCAGCAAAAAGAAGAGGTATAAATATCGAAGATTTCTTCTTAGAAAATTTTGTTACTAGATATGAATATGAAATGCTCAAAAATAAATATGAAAAAGTAAAGAAATACAGTAAACTAAATGATTTTTTACGAAATATCAAACATAAGTTTGGATTGATAAAATAATAGAATTAATTTATTTTTATTTATGAAAAGGGTTACTTTTTTGAGTTTGTTTTCATATTCTTTTTGGAAAGAGTATATCTACAATCGTCGAAAGAATTCTTTGATCTATCTTTTCAATAAGACAGTTCGTCAACAAAAAAATGATCCTCTGATTATTCCTATAATTATAATTAATTATAACCGTCTCGCCGATTTAAAAATCCTTGTAAAGTTTTTAAAGGGAAGAAGACATAAAAACATTGTTATAGTTGATAACAATTCAACATATCCACCTCTTTTAGAATACTATAAAGAGATCGAAAAGGATATTAAGATAGAATATATGCACAAAAACTATGGTCACATGGTTTTTTGGGAAAATCAAGATTTATATAAGAAATACTCTAAAGGATATCATATTGTAACAGATTCGGATATTATCCCAAACGCAAATCTACCGGTAGAATATTTGCATAAAATGATAAGGATACTGGATAATAATAAACATATTACCAAAGTTGGCTTTGCTCTCAAGATTGATGATATTCCTGACTATTACCAACATAAGGCAAAAGTTTTAGAGTGGGAAAAAAAGCATTGGGAGAATCTCGTTGGAGAAAATTTGTATTTGAATGAACTGGATACAACGTTTGCTTTATATCCACCACAATATCAATATAATTTGTTGAATTTTTATTCGGCAATAAGAATAGCCGGAGATTATACAGCACAACATAAGGGGTGGTATATTGACGACCAGAATCTAACAGATGAAGAGATATATTATTTCAAAACGGCAAGCGATTCCAACTCCTGGAAAATAGATATTAAAAACAGCTAAAAATGGTATCAGTTATTCTTCCCAATTATAATCATGCTCCATATCTGAGACAACGTATTGAATCAATACTAAATCAGACATACCAGGACTTTGAGCTGATAATCTTGGATGATTGTTCACCAGACAATAGTAAAGATGTAATTGAAGAATATAGAAGTAATTCTCATATATCGCACATTGTATATAATGAGACTAATTCCGGTTCTACATTCAAACAGTGGAAGAAAGGGATTGAGTTAGCCCAAGGAGAATATATCTGGATTGCTGAAAGTGACGATTATGCAGAGCTTACGTTTCTTGAAAAAACGATGGATTCTATTTCTAAATATAATTCAGTACTTTGCTTTGCTCTTACGACAATAGTTGACAAAGGGGACAATACAGTAATGGAGCAACCCACTATCCTACCCGATTTATCAATGGATATCAATCTGTTCACTGAGAACTACTTATTATATAGCAATCCTATTTGCAATGCCAGTATGGTGATTTTCAAGAAAGATGCTATCGCCGCAAATCTGTGGAACAATATTATAAATTTCAAATACTGTGGTGACTGGTTATTATGGGGCAGCTTTTGCGGTGAGGGAGAAGTTACGGTGTCTGAAGTAAAAGAGTATCTAAATTATTTTAGAACACATTCGGTAAATGTATCAAACAAATCCGAAGATAGAGGACTGGGAATATTAGAAGGTTATAAAGTTTCCGAAATTATAGCAAAAAGGCTACATTTGAAGTTAGATAAAGAATATAGCAAGAATTGGTATTACAAATGGCAATCATATAAATTAAAATTTTCATACCCGGATTTTGTAAACAAAGCTATTTTATCAATGTTTATAAAAAAACGCCCGATGGTTGCCTATTATGAACTCAAAAGATTAATATCGAGACTTATAATAAGATGAAAGTATCTATTGTAACAATTAACTATAACAATGCCGCAGGGTTAGAGAAAACGATTAACAGCGTTATCTCTAATGATCTGTATGACATTGAATATATTCTTATTGATGGGAACTCTACCGATGGAAGTGTTGATGTTATAAAAAAATACGAAAGCAAAATAAACTTTTGGATCAGCGAACCTGACTCTGGCATATATAATGCTATGAATAAAGGGATCAGGCAAGCAACAGGGCAATATATATTGTTCGTAAACAGTGGAGATGTAATAAAAGAGGATTGTGATTTACAATCGATTATATCCCAAATTACAGGGGAAGATATCGTATATTTTGATATGGAAATTGCCGATAGTTTATCAAATACAAGCTATATAAAACAATATCCTAGCAATCCTGATTTTAAATATTTTGCAGAAGACACGCTACCACACACAGCTTCTTTTATAAAAAAAGAACTTTTGGTAAAATATGGCTATTATTCGGAAGAAAAAAAGATAACTTCAGACTGGGCTTTCTTTATGGATGCTATATGCCTGCTAAGATGTACATACAGACATATTGATGGTTGTTTCTCTACTTTCTATATTGATGGAATCAGTTCGAATGCTTCAAACAAGCAATTGCTTATAGATGAGCGCAACGAACATATAGCTCGCTCTTATCCTATCTATAATACCTTATATAAAGACTGGATGGATAAAAGACAAGAGCTATATAAATTAAAAACATCAATAAGTGTAAGGTACTTAAAGAAGCTAGGTTTACTAAAATGGCTTAAACTATAAACTTTATATTATGAACCCTATCATATCCGTTATCATGCCGTGCTATAATCAGGCTAAATATATGCCTGAGGCGCTACAATCACTTCTCGATCAGGATTATCCTCATTGGGAGTGTATTATGGTTAATGATGGTTCACCTGACAATACAGAAGAAGTTGCAAAACTATGGATAGAAAAAGACAAGCGGTTCAAATATTTTTGGAAAGAAAACAGCGGGGTTTGTAATACCAGAAACTATGGAGTTGATCAAGCTATTGGAGAATATATAGTTCCTTTGGATGGAGACGATAAGTTAGGCCCTCATTATTTTAGCGAGGCAATAAAGGCATTTACAAAAGACCCTGAGATAAAACTAATATATAGTGATACAATATTATTTGGCGATGTAAATGAAAAAAGGATAAATCCTGATTTTGTATTTGAAAAAATGCTTACAGAGAACCAAATCTACAATTCAGCCATATTCCGAAAATCTGACTTTCTTGAAGCCGGAGGTTACAATCCGAATATGTTTGACGGTATAGAGGACTGGGATTTTTACCTTTCGTTGATTACACCGAATGATAGGGTTATAAAACTTAATGACTTTCACTATTATTATAGGATAAAAGAAGTTTCACGATCGATGCGTATATTCCGTGAAACAGATAAAAATGATGCAATGCTTTTACAAATGTTTAAGAATCATATACCTTTGTTTCTTGAGTATTTGAATCCTGTTAGAGATCGGATTAAAGCAGAAACATACAATAAAGAACTTTACTGGCATTATCATACCCCAGAATACAAATTGGGTAGAATGATATACAAACCATTCCGTTTTGTACAAAAAGTATTAAGAAAGCTCTTTTCATAACTGTATTTTTACAGAGAAAAGACCATTAGACAATATTCGAATGTAAGAACAGAGTTTTACAAAATATGAAAATAAATATCATACTCATCACATACAATCACAGCAATTATATACGTCCGGCATTGGAGAGTATTTTGATGCAGGAAACATCTCACAATGTTGAGATTATTGTTGCCGACGATTGCTCTACCGACAATACTGTAGAGATTATAAAGGAGTATGAATCGAAAACAAAATTTGTTTTTCATTATTTACATAAAGAACAAAATGTAGGATATATACGCAATTACCAACAGGCTTTTGCAACATGTACAGGAGACTATGTTGCCATCATGGAAGGTGACGACTATTGGGTAAAGGCATCCCACCTGGAGAATCATATCAACCATCTGGAGAAGATACCAAACTCCTCTATGAGCTACAACAGGCACATACGCTTGTTTGAAGATCAACATAGAGAAGAAATATTTGACTGGAATCTTGATACAGACTATGAACTGATCACTACCGATCAGTTGGCATTGGGCAACCGCATAGGTAATCTGTCTTGTTGCGTATTCAGAGGAAAACATATACAGCAATTAGACCCAAAACTGTTTGATATGGAAATAGCCGATTGGATGCTAGGTATGTATATGGGACAATTTGCCCCTTTACTATATCTCAAAGACGTAACTTCGGCATATAGGATACATGATAACGGACAATGGTCGCAGATGGACGAAAAAGACCAGTGCGCAAAGGTTATCGAGCTGATTAATGAGTACGATAAGTATTTAAACTATAACTATACGGAAACCTTCACAAAACATAAACGGAGACTCGAAATTTTGCTTTACGGAGATAAATCTTTTAGAGGCAGAATAAAGAGCTTTACTCCTTTATGGATTAGAAACTTATACAATAAACTTATTAGGTAAAAGATTATGAACAAGAAAATAATGGTTACCCAACCGGCAATTCCACCTTTGGATGAATTTATTCCCTATCTGCAAAAAATATGGGATAATAAATGGTTGACAAACAATGGTCCGTTTCATGAACAGTTTGAAAAAGAACTGGCAGATTATCTTGGCGTTAAGCATATCTCTGTATTTGCCAATGGGACACTGGCATTAATAACAGCATTACAGGCTTTACGTATCACAGGTGAAGTTATAACCACTCCATTCAGCTTTGTTGCAACAACACACTCATTGTGGTGGAACAACATCAAGCCTGTTTTTGTAGACATAGATAGCAAGAACTATAATATAGATCCCGAAAAGATAGAAGCGGCCATTACGCCAAAGACAACCGCCATCATGCCGGTGCATGTCTATGGCAATCCGTGCAATGTAGAAGAAATACAACGCATAGCAGACACCTACGGGCTACGTGTAATATATGATGCTGCTCATGCTTTTGCTGTTAAAAAAGATGGACAGTCGGTAATGAATTGGGGTGATTTATCTATTCTCAGTTTCCATGCAACAAAGGTTTACAATACAATAGAAGGAGGTGCGATTGTTTGTCAGGATGAAAAGACGAAACAGCGTATCGATTTATTAAAAAACTTCGGATTCAGGAACGAAACAACTGTTATTGAGCCGGGTATAAATGCGAAGATGAATGAATTGCAAGCAGCTTATGGCTCACTGCAATTGAAACATGTAGATAATTATATCGCTAAACGTCTGGAGCTAGCTAAATTATACGACAACCTGCTGAAAGATGTAAAAGGAATCACTTATATGACTGTCGGCGAAGGAGTAGAGCATACTTACCCTTATTACCCAATACGAGTAAATACTGCCGATTATGGCATGAATCGTGATGATCTGTACTTCAAATTGCAGGAGTATGATATATTCGGACGCCGTTATTTCTATCCTCTTATAAGTGATTTCCCGACATATAGAGGACTGCCTTCTGCCAGTGTTAGCAACCTGCCCGTTGCAGCACAAGTGTCTAAAGAAATTGTATGCTTACCGATGTATGCTGACTTGGAGTTTGAAGAAGTAAAAAAAATATGCGAGCTAATTAAAAATAAACCTTAAGAAAAATGATTTTAGGAATAATGCAGCCTTATTTTATGCCATACATTGGCTATTTTCAGCTAATGAATGCCGTAGATAAGTATGTAATATACGATAATGCAAAATATACAAAAAAAGGATGGATCAACCGTAATCGCATCCTACAAAACAACAAGGATACGCTAATCTCAATATCGGTAGAAAAAGATTCCGATTATCTGGATATAAAAGATCGTTCTGTAGCCGATTCTTTTGATAAGAAAAAATTAATAAATCAGATAAGAGAATCATATCGCAAGGCTCCTTATTTTGAGCAGGTGATACCAATTGTGGAGGATATTATCAACTACGAAGAGAAAAATCTTTTCTTATATATTTATAATTCAATAAAAGAGGTTTGTAAATATCTGAATATTCATACTGAAATTATTATTTCATCAACAATTGATGTAGATCAAACTCTTGCGGGACAAGATAGGGTAATAGCTATATGTAAGACTCTAGGAGCAAAAGATTATTATAATGCAATTGGCGGACAAGAACTGTACCATCCAAAGGACTTCGAGAAAGAGGGAGTAAGCCTCCGCTTCTTATCATCCAATCTTGTTGCTTATAAACAATTCAATAATGATTTCATCCCTTGGCTATCGATTATAGACGTTATGATGTTCAACAGTTTGGAAGAAACACAAGATATGCTAAATGAGTACAAATTGATTTAACATTACAAAAAAGCGAAAATCTTATTAATCAATGGTAATACTTCATAGAAAATATTAAAGACATGAAAGAGATAGGAGGATACTTCGAACTTCAACTTCGCAAAGGAGAACATTATCATAAAGGAGCATTACAGCTAAATACTGCTCGCAATTGTCTTGAATATATACTAAGAGCTAAGAAATATAAAAAGATATATATTCCTTACTTGAATTCTGAAGTTATCTGGGAACCTATAAAGAAACTAGGGATCGAATCTGAATTCTATTCTGTAGATTTCCGCCTCAATCCTATTTTCTATAAAGAATTAAAAGAAGATGAAGTGTTTTTTTATTCCGACACTTACGGCATAAAGTGTTGCACCGTTTTGCAGCTTGTCAAAAAATTTGGAAAACAATTGATAGTTGATAATACACATGCTTTCTTTTCGAAACCTTACGAAGGTATCGACACAATATATTCTCCACGCAAATTTTTTGGACTCCCGGACGGAGCTTATCTATATACAGATACTTTTCTGAATGAAGAGCTTGAGCTAGACTTCTCTATTCCGCATATGACACATTTGATGAAACGGATCGAATACGGTAATGCCAGTGCAGCCTATCAGGATTATCTTGACTACTGCGCAAGCCTCGTTGGTCAACCAATAAAGCGTATGTCGAATCTTGCTTCTGCATTGCTATCTAACATAGACTACGAAAATCTGAAAGAAAGACAGATAAAAAACTTTAACTATTTACATTCTGTCTTGGGAAAAGATAATAAGTTTGAATATGATAACTTTCCCTCAGATACGTGCCCGCTGAGTTATATGTTCTATTCAGAAGATCGTGATTTAAGAAAGAAACTGATTGATAACAAAATATATGTATCTACATATTGGAAGGAAACGCTAGAACTTGTAGAAAAAGGCTCTGCCGAATATAAGATAGTCAATTACCTGCTGCCTCTACCTTGCGATCATCGATATGATGAAGAGGATATGGAAAGAATAATAAATGTGATAAATAGCTAGGCTATTATACATATAAAAGTAGCAACAGAAAACAATAATAAACCTGTTACTTTTGTCACCTTTTAAGAGTTTGAACACCATTATTCAATGATAAACAAAGAGCACAACATAATCGTATCTGTCTCCATGATTACTTATAATCATGAAAAGTTTATAGCGGAGGCTATAGAAGGAGTTGTAATGCAGAAAACCGACTTTCCATTCGAATTGGTAATCGGTGAGGATTGCAGTACAGACAATACCCGTGCTATTTGTATAGAATATCAGAAGAAGTATCCCGACATTATACGATTAAGATTACCTGAAACCAATCAGGGGATGATGCTCAACTGGATAAACAATATTAATAGCGGGCGTGGAAAATATATAGCGCTGTGTGATGGTGATGATTTTTGGACTGACCCTTACAAACTCCAAAAGCAAGTCGATTTTATGGAGGCTAATCCCGACTTTGCGATGTGCTCTCATAAGGTACATACTCTGATGTGCGGACATTTGGATGAAAATATAGAGATGGAACGGGATGTATTGACTACAACAGACATTATTCAAAAAGATTGGGGGCTACTTACTGCCTCTATCATTTTTCGTAAAGATGCACATAAAACACCGGACTGGTACTATACTGTAAAAAATGGAGATTACGCTCTTCAACTGATTGTGTCACTATCGGGTAAGATAAAATTTCTCCCTGATTATATGGCGGTCTATAGGCAACATCTCGGAGGAATGTCTTCTACTCTAAAACCTCTAAATCAAACAGCCTGGATGGTTTATTTATTGCATGAGTTTAATACATATACAAACGGTAGCTATAAGAGAACAATCATTGAGCGGATAAAGAGAATGTATAAAATACAGATATATTACGCAAAAGGTTATAGCCTGCGTAAAGCGGCAACAGTCTTATCACTTTATCAGAAGCTGGTATTCTTAAATCCTTTCTTAATAAAATCGAGGCGAAAGTAAATCATGAAACTATCAATTATAACTGTCAATTTAAATGATAAAACCGGTCTTGAAAAAACCGTAAAGAGTGTTATTTCACAGTCTTTCTTCGACTATGAATTTATCATTATTGACGGTCAGTCTACAGATGGCAGTATCGATGTAATAGATCAATATAAAAGCAAGATTAGCTACTGGGTAAGTGAAAAAGATACTGGTATTTACAATGCTATGAATAAAGGTATCCGACAGGCTAAAGGCGAATATCTATATTTTCTCAATTCTGGCGATGTATTATACAATGAGAATGTCCTTCATGATATATTCAATGATGATCCCCACGAAACTTTTATCTGCGGAAATTTTTATATGGAAGTTGGAGGAAAGTTAGAGGCAGATAAATCGTACAAAGGTCGTGATTGGCGTTTTGCTATCTATGACTTGTTTGCCGGTTTCTTATGTCATCAGGCCTTCTTTATACACAGATCGAACTTCGAACAATACGGGCTATACAGTGAAGAACTTAAAGTTATGTCCGACTGGAAGTTGTTCTTTCAAGGAATTGCACTAGATCATCTCCCTGTAAAATATGTAGATACATTCATTGTTGTTTACAATATGGAAGGATTCAGTACCCAAGTAGGAGGAGAAGTTATATACAAAGAGAAGCTGCAAGTATGCAATGAGCTTCTTAGCCCCTCACTGACAGAAAAACTCAAAAGATTATATTATCTCGATCAGAATGGGTTTGTAACCGACATAATGAAATCTAAAACATGGATATACAACGGATTCCGTGTATTTGCTAAAATTGGTCGTATTCTAGGTTTTATAAAAACTGATTAGATAACATTCACCTCAGCCTCAGGAATATTTGCTGAACGTATTCGCCATTCTTGTGGATAAAGGTTATTAGCACGATTACCTATATTCTTTACAAACCCCAATGGTTTGTTCTTGTAGGTAATTAAAATATAGCCTTTTGGCTGATCTTGTAATAATAGTGTCTCTTTGCGTAGATAAGCTATAGCGGTTTTCCAGTCCACGTCATAAGTAGTGAAATTCGCAACATTGAAACATGTAGTTAATGCTAGAGACTGATCCGGGATAAAATCCTTGCCTTTAACCTCTCCCAAGCAGATTCCTTCTGAAATAACATTCAGATACGACTTTATCAGAGTAAGGTCATTATACAGAAGTGAAGGAAAAGCAAACCATCTATTCTTTTGAGAATAGAATGTAAACAACTCATTATCTTTCACATAGTCTTTACAATCAAATGGAATAATACTTTTTGATATTTTCTCTTTATCCTTCCTCCTCTTTAAAGAACCTTCGTCAGAAGTCTTTCTAAGTAAAGCACAGAAGAATCCTTCTCCTTTAGTCTTATGAGGAAAGAATCGGTAAGCAGGAAAACCATCTCTTAAAGAGGGGCTTACCTCCCACTCTTCTTTAACTTCGATTGGTAAAACCTCTGCTCCCAGCTCTTCACAAATCCATTGTACATTGTCTTCGTTTTCATCTACATTGTATGTACATGTACTGTATAATAACAAGCCGTCAGTTTTGAGAGCAGGCCATATATCAGCCAAAATACGTTGCTGCCGCTCTTTGCAGAGCTTGACATTGTCTATCGACCATTCCGATGTTGCACCCTCATCTTTTCGGAACATACCCTCCCCTGAGCACGGAGCATCCACTAATATAAAATCAAAGAAGCCTTCCAATTTTCCGATGTGTTGCGGATCGTTGTTAGTCACTACCGTATTAGGATTACCCCACTTTGTTATATTCTCAGCCAATATATTCGCTCTGGTGCGGATTACCTCATTAGAAATTAAAAGACTACCCTCTCCCATTATATCAGCTATCAGAGTCGATTTACCTCCGGGAGCAGCGCAAAGATCAAGGATACGCACATCATCCTCTGCAATATATTGTCTGAAAGCTTGTTCTATAAACATTGAAGAGGCCTCTTGTACATAATAACATCCAGCATGAAACAACGGATCGAAAGTAAATGAAGGCCTTTGAGGCAAATAATATCCTGATTGAGACCACAGAACTCTATCGAGTAACGGTTTCTCGGTCTTATGATTATTTATTCTAATGCTCGTAGGAGATTGACTGTTTAGTGCTTGTACAAAAGCATCCCATTCTTCCCCTAGAAGAGCTTTTGTACGGGTAATAAAGTCAGAAGATAAATCCATTATCATATATTTACTACAAAGTTATATTAATTTGCAAAACTATTATAAATACAATTATTTATTCTTTTGAATAATATTCTTTACTTTTACTTTCGATTCAAAGTAACAATTTAAATTAATGATAAGAAAAGAAATAATTTCAGAGAAAAAAACACTAATTATACTTTTCGTTTACTCCTTTCTTTTACTGTTTTTTTGTTCTAAAATGTCACCGTTATACCCTTTTAATGAATGGGATGATATAAATCTATATTTTACAATTGGAAAAGGAATTTTTAATGGAAAAATTATTTACTCTGAATTATTTGATCATAAGGGACCACTAATATTTTTCATTTATGGAATAGCGTATCTTATTTCTAACACAACCTTCTTTGGAATGTATATCATTGAAGCGCTGATGTGGGCTTTTATGATATGTGCCGGATATTTTACAGCCAAGCTATATATAGAAGATAAAATATATGCATTCATCGTAGCTCTTATCTATCCTTTATTCACCTTGCCACATATATTGGAAGGAGGTTCGGCAGAAGAAATGATACTTGTATTTGCAACGATTAGTCTCTTCTTCTTTTTATCACATTTTAAAGACAATAGCAAAACACATAAACCTCTAATCATGCTTATTCATGGTATTATGTGTGCTGCAACCATACTGATAAAAATCAATTTAGTTGTTTTTTGGTTCTTTCCATTGGTAGCTGTATTTATTAATCTTATCATAGGAAAAAATTATAAAAACTTATTTCAGAATATTCTTGCCTATATTGTAGGACTACTAATATTATTCTTGCCCATAATAGTTTATTTTTTATACAATAATGCTCTTTCTGATGCTTGGAATACATATATTGTATTGAATAGTAAATATGCCAGATTTAATGCGAATGAGATGGTAGAATTAATTGTTGTACGATTTTATCAACGTATAAGATTTGAACCACTCACTTATTTCTTTATCTATACAGGCTCTTTTTACTTTCCTACAAAATATATTCGTAATACACTATACAAAGCCTCGATCATATTGTCTTTCTTTGCTGTACATATTATGATATCTATGACATTTCTCTTTATGTACTATTATACTATTCCTTATTACATTTTCAGCTTATTAGGGGGAATTGCAATAGTAGATATTATTCGCAAATTCCTAAAACTACAACCCAAATGGTATTTTTATATCCTCTTCTTTGTATTAGCTATTGGAATAGGAATAAGAGAAAAGAACTTTTTTTCATTATCCAAAGCTGAACTATTAAGAAAAGAAGAACCGAACAATCCTGTCTTTCTTTTTAGTAACATTGTAATGAAAGAAAGCAACCCCACACTGCTCAATCTTGGTTTAGACCTCGGTAGTGGCGTATTTACAAAAGCGAATATTGTACCGAATGTCAAATACTTTATTTCACCAAATCTACCTCATTCTATCTATCCCGAAATGAGGGATGAGCAGACGAAGTACATAGAAAATAAAAAAGTCCAATTCATCATATTATCCCAATTCTCTCTCAACTTCGACTATTTCTTCAACTTACCGGCTTTGAATGAGAATTATAAGATAGTAGACACATATATTGAAGATAAATTCAAAACCTATTATTTATATAAACTAAAAGACTAAAGTGCTATGCAAGCATCGTTATATCTCATACCCGTCACACTAGGAGAAACTTCTATCGAACAGGTATTGCCTACATACAACAAAGAGATCATCTTACAAATAAAATACTTTATTGTGGAGAATATCCGCTCTGCCCGTCGTTTCTTGAAAAAGGTAGAGAGCAACATCAATATAGATGAACTTACCTTCTACGAGCTGAATAAGCATACTAAACCTGAAGACATCGAGAATTACCTCAACCCTATGGTAAATGGATTTCATGTGGGTATTATATCCGAAGCGGGCTGTCCGGCGATAGCCGACCCGGGAAGCGACATCGTAGCTATTGCCCAGAAGAAGAATTATAAAGTAGTCCCGTTAGTAGGACCGTCGTCTATTCTTCTTTCGCTTATGGCATCCGGATTTAACGGACAAGGATTTGCATTTCACGGTTATTTGCCTATCGATGGAGCTGAACGTATCAGAAAGATCAAACAACTTGAAAATCTAATACATCACGAGCACCAGACACAGATATTTATAGAAACCCCTTACCGTAATCAGAAGCTGGTTGAAGATATTATCAAGCATTGTACGCCTTCCACAAAGCTGTGTATTGCTATGAATATAACTTGTGAAAATGAGTATATCAGAACTCTCTCAGTAAAACAATGGGCAAAGCAATTACCCGATATGGCAAAACAACTATGTATCTTCCTTTTATATAAATAAGGTAACTAATGTCACTTTTTCATCAAGCTGACAAACAACAGATTACAGACATAAGGTGACAAAAGTGACACTTTTATATAGTTTTTTTAATGTCACTTTTCTTACTGAAAAGATAATCATGTCAAAGAACAATATCTATCAATAAGATAATATTATTCTTTAAATGTATAGGAGAGAAACAAATGCTCTACACTATTATCCTTCTGAAGAAAAACAGTCAATAAATATTCATTGTCACTATTTTCTACAATATCAATAGCGGCTTGCTTTTCTATGATTTTTCTATTCAATCCGTATTTTTGTAAAAATGGTTTGTCATTCCCTATTTGATACAGCAGCTGCTTTCTTTCTCGTTTTTCTATTTTATCGTTCCAAAATCCGTGCGGACGTATCTTAAAGTTACAGTAATAGTCTGTTCTTAACTCTGTAAACAAATCAATGCCTCGGGATAATAAGAAGTTGTGCAAAAACAAAAATATATCTTCTAACCGATAACCATGATGCGGAAGATTATGTAAATTATAATACTGCCCTATTTCATCAAATAGCTCGAAATATCGATCTTTATAATACATGTCGGTCAACACTTGCATGGTACGGCTAAACTTCCCGCTATTCCAATATTTCTCGAGAGCATGCTCGGCATCATGTATACGTTCCAGCTCTTCGTGGGTAATATCATTATTCGACTCTATTTCGTATGGAGCTAGAAGGCTGTATTTGTATCCATATTTATCAGCATTACGTCTAAGAGATGTACCTCTCAGCATCTTTAGAAAGCCAAGCTGCAATTCTTTCGCCTTCAAACGAAAGACATCATTAAACGACTTTACAAATCGCTCATAAGTCTCGTATGGCAATCCGGCGATAAGGTCTAAATGCAAATCTATTCTACAGCCATCCATCAGCTTTTGTATATTGCCTGCCAGCAATTCAAAATTCTGCTTACGTCTTACTGCAATATTGGTAGGTTCGTAAGTAGATTGAATACCAATCTCAAATCTGAAATAGTTTTCCGGTAAATTTTTATTGAGGTAATTTATTGATTCATCAGTCAGCAAGTCGGCATATATTTCAAACTGGCAGCTTAACCCCGGGCGGTAATGATCAATCAAAAAATCAAATACAAATCGTGTATGTTCCTTATTCAGATTAAAGGTACGATCAAGAAACTTGATTTGTTTGGTGTTACTTTGGATAAAATAAGACAGATTATCTACAATATGATGCTTGGGGAAATAACGGACTCCTTTTTCGAGTGAAGACAAGCAGTATTGACATTGATAAGGGCAACCTCGAGATGTTTCGAAATACAGTAATCTGTTTTTCATATTTTCCTTATCTTCTTCCAGTTGGTATGGAGAGGGTAAAGATGCCAGTTTCTCCAAATCAGCTTTAGCAACAATCTTACTTACCGATCCTCTTTTCGACACACCATCTATAATAGGCTTACTTTTAGTGCTTATAGCCGTAAGTAATTCACCTAGTACAAATTCACCTTCCCCGCTAATCAGATAATCGACATTCCAATTTTCCACAAAATAATCAGGCTCATAAGTAACCTCGGGGCCTCCTACGATTACAATGGTTTGTGGACTTTTTTCTTTGATCAAATCAATCAAAAGTTTCACCTTTTCCACATTCCAGATATATACGCTGAGACCAATGACATCAGGGTTCTGTAATAAAAGATCGTCTACAATTGTAGTTATCTCTTCTTTTATTACATATTCCTTAAACGAGATATCGAATTTATCTTTGTTGGCTACATACAACCATCGTAGAGCTAGCGAAGTATGTATATATTTAGCATTGAGCGTGGTCAGTAATACTTTCATTATGTAAAGATACTATGATTAACTCATAATACATTTATACATCGTGCGTAACTTAATCAATTAAACAATATGGCTTACCCTCTGACCTCTGATGATACGTTGAGCTTTGGATGCTCTAATCTTCATTTTCGAGTATCTCTTTTGCTCTCGCAATAGCCAGGTTTATGTTATCGCAAATATTAATCTCTCCTATCATATTCGGGATTTCCGACTTTTCTATCATAGCATGCACTTCCGGCCTTACTCCAGACAATACAACTTGTATTCCGTCTTTCATTGATTTTCTGCACAAACTGGTCAGGTTATGTAATCCTGTAGAATCTATAAATGGAACTAAACGCATCCGAATAATTCTTATTTTGGAGCTTTCGCCAATCTCGCGCATACTCTCATCAAACTTATTGGCTATACCAAAGAAAAACGGCCCATCTATTTCATATACTTCAACACCCTCGGGCAATGATAAGATCTCTTCATTTTGGGTAAACTCACTTTCATCCGTCAAGTCTAGTTGATCTTTTATAACAGATACTTGCGTAACCTCATTTATTCGCTTCAAGAATAAGACAACAGCTAATAGTAGTCCAACTTCTATCGCTACTGTAAGGTCAAATATTACCGTCAAGAAGAATGTAATCAATAATACGGCAATATCGGATTTCTGATTTTTCAAAAGAGCTTTAAATGTACGCCACTCACTCATATTGTATGATACAATAACAAGTATTCCGGCAAGACAAGCCATAGGAATGTATTGAGCCAACGGCATAAACAAAAGCAAAATTAGTAACAACACCACTGCATGTACGATCCCGGCAATAGGAGTGCGTCCTCCGTTGTTAATATTGGTCATAGTACGAGCAATAGCTCCTGTTGCAGGTATACCGCCAAATAAAGGTGTCACTATATTTGCCATTCCCTGTGCTATAAGTTCAGTATTAGAATTATGCTTCTCCCCTCCGATCACACCATCTGCAACCGTTGCCGACAAAAGAGATTCTATCGCACCAAGCATTGCTATAGTGATGGCAACGGGCAACAAATCTATAATTGCAGCCATATTAATAACCGGAATTTCTGCATCGGGAATCTCAGCCTTGATTCTGAAGCGATCCCCAATAGTATCTATCACTTCTATGCCGGCATACGTTCTTAATAGATATACAACTACTGTTATTATCAAAATTGCGACGAGCGACCCCGGTATCTTTTTCACAATGCGGGGAGTGATCACAATTATAAAAATACTGGCTATACTGATAAGTGTATTCCACCAGTTGATCGTTCCAAAATATTTAAAATACATTATCCATTTTCCGATAAAATCTCCGGGTAGTTTTTCACCGCCAAAGTTCAATCCGAAAACATCTGCTATCTGGGTTGTAAATATAGTAACGGCTATACCGCTTGTAAAACCCACAATAATAGGATATGGTATGAATTTTATAATCTTCCCGAGCTTAAACACACCTAAAAGTACGAGTATAACACCCGAGATAATAGTTGCAATAATAAGCCCCTTGATACCATGGGTTTGAACAACTCCATATACAATAACGATAAAAGCTCCTGTAGGACCTCCAATCTGTACCCGGCTTCCACCCATGAACGATATAATAAATCCGGCAATAATGGCCGTTATAATACCCTTTTCGGGAGTAACACCCGATGCTATACCAAAAGCTAAAGCAAGAGGCAGGGCAACAATCCCGACTATAAGGCCTGACATCAGGTCGTTTATAAATTTTTCTTTACTATATGTTTTTAAGGAAATAAATAACTGAGGGGTAAAGTCTTTTAGGAAATCTTTTTTCATAACAAACTAGGAATGGATTAATGTGATTTATTATTTGCTATAAAATGCATAAAAAATCTAATATTCTGAGATTACAATATTTAGAAGCACTTATACTCGCTTCTTTCAATTATGTAATAACAAGTCCTGAAGTTCAATTTTCAGGGCACAAAGGTATAAAATGATTTGAATTCTTTCTTAGAAAAGGATTTTAAATATTAAATTTGTAAAAATCATTTTTTAAAAACTATCATCAAGGTTATGGAAAAAAGTATTAAAGGCACAGAAACAGAAAAATGCCTACTCAAATCTTTTGCCGGAGAATCACAGGCAAGAATGCGTTACACAATGTTTGCAAGCACTGCTAAAAAAGAAGGATATGAGCAAATAGCAGCAATATTCCTTGAAACAGCAGATCAGGAAAAAGAACATGCAAAACGTATGTTTAAATTTCTAGAAGGCGGTATGGTTGAAATAACAGCCATGTATCCTGCCGGAAAAGTTGGTACTACCGAAGAAAATTTAATTGAAGCAGCAGCCGGAGAACATGAAGAATGGGCTATTGATTACCCTGCATTTGCTGAAATAGCAGAGAAAGAGGGATTCAAAGAAATTGCAGTAATGTACCGAATGATAGCCAAAGTAGAAAACATGCACGAAGACCGTTACAAAGCTCTATTGGCTCGTGTACAAAGCAATGGCGTTTTCTCTCGCGAAGAAGCTATCGACTGGCAATGCCGCAACTGTGGATTTGTAATCAAAAGCAAGGTGGCACCCAAGACCTGTCCTGCTTGTCTTCACCCACAGGCTTATTTCGAGCCACTTAAATGGAATTTCTAAAAAAGAAATTCTAATTTAGTTTGACAAAAAAAAAGGGAATTAGTTTTACTAATTCCCTTTATAATTTTTAATACCCGACTATTTATTTTTAGCCCAGGTAACTTTTCAATAATTTGCTTCTCGAATTTTGTCTTAAACGCTTAATTGCTTTCTCCTTGATTTGACGTACACGCTCACGTGTCAATTGAAACTTATCACCAATTTCTTCAAGGGTCATTTCTTGATACCCAATACCGAAGAACATTTTGATAATCTCACTTTCTCTTTCTGTCAATGTTGATAATGCACGTTCGATCTCCTGCTGGAGCGATTCGTTTATCAACTTACGGTCTGCAATTGGGGCGTCATCATTTACAAGTACATCTAACAGGCTGTTGTCCTCTCCTTCAACAAAAGGAGCATCCATCGAAATGTGTCGCCCTGAGACTTTCAGCGAATCGGCGATTTTATCAACCGGTATATCTAATTGCTCTGCTAGCTCTTCTGCCGATGGCTTGCGTTCGTTTTCCTGCTCAAACTTAGAGAATGCCTTGCTGATCTTATTCAGCGAGCCTACCTGATTGAGCGGAAGGCGTACGATACGCGATTGTTCCGCTAAAGCTTGCAATATAGATTGGCGAATCCACCATACCGCATAACTGATAAATTTAAACCCTCTGGTTTCGTCGAATTTTTCCGCAGCTTTGATTAGTCCCAAATTTCCCTCATTAATTAGGTCGGGCAAACTTAATCCTTGATTTTGGTATTGTTTTGCAACAGATACCACGAATCGAAGATTGGCTCTAGTAAGTTTTTCGAGTGCTGCACGGTCACCTTTTTTAATAGCCTGTGCTAACTCTACTTCCTCCTCAACCGTAATTAGATCTTCACGACCAATTTCTTGTAAATACTTGTCTAATGACGCGCTCTCGCGATTAGTAATTGACTTTGTAATCTTTAACTGCCTCATATACAGATATGTATAATAAAATACCCCAAAAATGTTTGCAAATATAGTAAAAAAATACTAGATAGCCACCATCAACAGTCTGGTTTTATTGTTGAATGGCTTAAATAATACTTATTAAACAGAATAATTATTTTGTACTTTATAAAGTTTATACATATAAATAACGCTTAAGTAACATTATTGTTTTGAACTTAAGCGTTATTTATATTTTAATACGAATATGATACTTATTCGCTAAGATCTACCGCATAATATTTCCTTGCACCGGATGGGGTTATCCCGGATATGAACAATACTTTATCCTGACTTCCTGCTGTTGATGTAATAATGTTTTCTACCTGACTTGGAGATGATACAGGTTGATTATTTATCTTCTGAATAATAAAACCTTTGCTTATTCCTTCTTTGTAGAATTTGCCTCCATTATCAACACCTGCAACTTCAACACCATAGCTTACGCCCAGGTCTTTCTTCTTGTCTGCCGACAGTTCTTTAAACGCAGCACCTACAGCAGCTATACCGTCACCTTTTTTGACTACAGATGTATTGCCCGAACTGTTTTTGAGTGTAACATCGTAGGTCTTAGTAGAGCTTCCACGGATTATATCTACTTTTACCTTATCTCCGGGACGGAACCTGTTTACCTGATCTTGAAGTTCACTCACGCCCTTAACCTTCACGCCATTGATAGCTGTAATCACATCACCTTCCTCTAATCCTGCTTGTTTGGCCGGACTCATTTCTGCAAAACCACCAACATAAGCACCTTCATTTGCTTTAAGACCTTTTGTCTTGTCCGGATTAGCCTCTTTCGCTACAGAGATATCTTGAATCATAACACCCAACACAGCACGTTGCACTGTTCCGTATTCTTTTATGTCTGCTACAACTTTTCCTGCGATAGAGATAGGAACAGCAAAACCATATCCGGCAAAGTCACCAGTTTGTGAATAGATGGCAGTGTTGATACCGACTAGTTCTCCGTTTGTATTCACAAGCGCACCTCCACTGTTTCCTCTGTTAATAGCTGCATCGGTCTGTATAAACGACTGAATGTCTCCACTATTTGCACCAATGCCACCACGACCTTTAGCACTTACAATCCCGGCGGTTACTGTAGATGTCAGATTGAAAGGATTTCCTACTGCCAACACCCATTCTCCTACTTTCAGGTTATCTGAATTACCAAATGGTATATATGCAAATTCATTCCCTTCTATTTTGAGCAAGGCGATATCTGTCTGCGGATCTGTACCGATTAGTTTAGCCGTAAACTTTCTATTGTCATTCAATGTAACCTCTATCTCATTTGCCTTGTCTATAACATGATTGTTAGTAACAATGTAACCATCCTTTGAGATAATAACACCAGAACCAAAGCCTACACTCGGTTGGGGAGTACCAAAATCCTGACCTCTATCACCAAATCCGAAAAAGTATTCGAATGGATCAATTGCCCTTTGACGCCCCTGCGCAGGAGCCTGTGATTTTACGGTTGATTTTATATGCACTACAGCATGTACCGAATTCTCAGCCGCCTTCGTAAAATCAGGGTATCCTTCGGCGGTCAAACTGGCCAAATGAACTCCTTTCTGATTAAACTCTCCCCCATAATTATAAAAGTCGGCTGAACTATATCCTCTACGATGATCCATAAAGGTATACATACCATAAGTAGCACCTATACTCACTAATGCAACCAAAGCATAGGTTGAAATATTTTTCCAAATCTTTTTCATATGCAAGTATCTTTAATTGTTTAATAACTGATTATTGTCGTTCAATTTATTTTCAAATTTAAATACAAAAACTGTACACTTGATACAAGATAAGATTATTTTTTAACACTTTTAACCGAGTAAAAATCCTTTATTATTATTTTAACAATTGGGGCCGACTTTTTGTCTGATTTATAATCAAACAGTGCCTTTTTATTCCAAATAATATAACGGTATCATTAACTTTGAAGAAAGTCTAGAGAAAGAGGTTAAATCAGGAAATACTCAGCACATAATAACATAAGCTTTTATCATACTTACTTGTTTATAAATAGTCATTTTCAAAAAAAAATATATTCAACGAATTATTTTCAACTTCTTTATTTCTTACCTTTAGCCCTGCTTAATTATTTTAAGTAAGACTTAAAAATTGATCCAGACATAAACCTATGCCAAATTGTCACATCTAATTGTATTTTTCCACATTGGCAAATATAAAGATGACTGAGATTGGCTTTGTAAACAATACTGTCTGCATAGAATCGTTTTACAGGAATATATAAAGAATATATAGCTAATCATCTTATGGGGATATACATACTTGTTATTATTGCAGTCTATTTTACGACGCTATTGGTTATTTCTCATTTTGTAAGTAAAAAAAGCAGTGATAATGAAGCATTCTTTTTAGGGAATAGGCAATCTCCTTGGTTTGTAGTTGCCATAGCGATGGTTGGCACATCTATCTCCGGAGTAACTTTTGTATCCGTTCCGGGAATGGTTGGTAAATTTGATATGACATACATGCAAATGGTGTTTGGTTTCACCATTGGATATTTCATCGTAGCCTTCGTATTACTCCCCCTCTATTACAAGCTAAATCTCACGACCATATATGGTTATTTAGAGAAGCGCTTTGGTTTTTATTCATATAAAACGGGAGCTTCTTTTTTTATCTTATCTAAAATCATCGGGGCTGCCGCACGCCTATACCTAGTAGCTATAATATTGCAAACACTTGTTTTCGATCAATGGAATATACCATTCTTTGTTACGGTTATCGGTATCATCCTACTCATCTGGGCGTATACATTCCGCAGTGGCATCAAGACCATCATATGGACAGACACACTACAAACTTCATCTCTGATACTAGGTGTTATACTCATAATATGGCAGGTTGCATCAAAGATGGACTTAGATATATCACAAGCAATAAATGTGATTAGCAACAACGAACATTCCCGCATATTTGTTTTTGACGATTGGGCTTCCCGTCAAAACTTTTTCAAACAATTCCTTAGCGGAGTATTCATTACAATTGTAATGACAGGGCTTGATCAGGATATGATGCAGAAGAACTTAACATGCAAGAGTCTAAAAGATGCACAAAAGAACATGGTAACATACGGATTTGCTTTTATCCCCATCAATCTGTTATTTTTATCTTTGGGTGTCTTACTTATATTGTTTGCAAGCCAATTTAATATCACCCTCCCACAACATTCCGATCAGATATTGCCTGTTATGGCAACCGAATATTTAGGTTTTCCCGTACTTATATTTTTCACGATCGGTATAATTGCCGCCGCCTTCTCCAGTGCAGACTCGGCATTAACTGCATTAACAACATCTGTATGTATAGATATCCTTAATATCAAACGAGATAATGAAGAGCAAGCAAAGAAAATAAGAAAAAGAGTACATCAACTTGTGAGTTTGGCATTTTTACTGGTAATCCTTATCATAAATTCTATTCATCAAGAAAACGTATTGGATACTATTTACAAAGTAGCATCATATACCTATGGACCATTGTTAGGATTATTTTTCTTCGGTCTTTTCTCAAAAGTTAGCATACGAGACAAGTATGTGCCATACATATGCATACTTGCACCGGTATTAAGCTATCTCATTGAATTTCTTTCCCTAAGGTTGTTTTCTTACACAGTAGGATATGAAATATTATTACTTAACGGGCTGCTAACTGCTATTGGATTATTGTGCCTGAAGCACGATAAACAAACAACATCCTTATAGTTTTGTTATAATAGTATATATAAAATTAAAAGAAGTAGACTATTATGGCATTTAAACATATCAATCCCTCTCAAGCTAAAGCATTATTGGTTGAGAATCACGCAGTACTTGTAGATATCAGAGATGAGCTAAGCTTTAGCCTTTCTCATGATAATCGAGCAATAAACCTTACCCAATCATCGCTACCAAAATTTTTATCCGAGACCGAGAAAGATACTCCGGTATTAGTTATTTGTTACCATGGCAATAGTAGCCAACTAGCGGCAGATTTTTTATCGCAACAAGGATTCTCTGATGTATATAGCATTGATGGAGGATATGAAGAGTGGAAGGAATCATTTCAAGTATAAAAATAGTTGATTCTGAAATATCAACATATCACTAATTTAATTATAAAAACTTCTTTCTTGTAGTCTATAATTTTCACTTAAAACATTTATAAATTATGAAAACTAAAGGTGTAGTAATTTTATTTTTATTATTCTCTGTTTTAGAGATGAGTTCTCAAGAAGGTCAGACAAAAAGGTATTTATGTGATCAATTTATGGATGGAAAAATTATATATAAAGATAACAAAAAAATATCAAAAGGGTTCTTTAATTATGACACGGTCAGTGAGAAGCTACTTTTTCTATCCGAAAAAAAAATTATGGAATTATCTGATGTTTCAGATATTGAATATGTTGAATTTAATAAGCGCATATTCGAGCATATAAAAGGCAATGTTTTTTATGAAAAAATAAAAGTTAAAGATCTCTTTTTTTATATCAGAAGATCCTCTAACATTATACAAGAAGGGACTTCTGGTGCATTTGGCACAAAGTCAAATACAACAGCAATAATGAGCATTGGCAGTATACTTGCGGAAGATAAGAAATACAATTTAAACTCTAGTGGATACTCTGTATATCCTAATGACTCTTATTACCTAAAATTAGAATCAAAGTTTAAGCGTTTCAATTCTATCAACTCCCTAGCCAAGCTTTTTAAAGACCAAGAAAGTACAATAAAAGAACAGCTAAAGGAACTAAATCTTGACTTCAAAAACATTGAAGATGTAAAAAAGGCTGTTGAATATTGTTCTCAATTTGTTGAATGACATAAAAAAAGGAATTCCAACTATGCTTTTTCTCTAAAAAATATAGAAAAACGTAATTTATTTTTAAATATAAGAACTCTATTAGTTTAGCCTATCCGAACATAGAAAAGTTTTATCAATAAAGTAGTATTATTTTGATATTTTTCATATAAATAAGTTTGTTTATTCATGAATACTTTTTTCCTTTGTTTAAGATTAAATAAATACTATCTGTTATTAAAGTAAGTAATGCAAAACACAGTAAAAATTAAGGACGTAAAAGACATAGTCGTACGTTTTTCTGGCGATTCGGGAGATGGTATGCAGTTAACCGGAACCATTTTCTCAAACCTCTCTGCTATCTTTGGAAATCAGATAGCTACATTCCCTGATTTTCCTGCAGAAATCAGAGCACCTCAAGGTACTCTGTATGGAGTTTCAGGCTTTCAAGTACATTTAGGTAATCAAATTTACAACTCAGGCGATATGTCTGATGTTTTAGTTGCAATGAACCCTGCTGCTTTGAAAGTAAACGCCAAATCATTGAAAAAAGATTCTGTTATAATTATCGATACAGACTCTTTCGGAAAACGTGATTTGGAAAAAGCTCTATTTGCTACCGAAGATCCATTTACAGAATTAGGACTGACAACACAGCAGATAATCTCCGTACCGATAACAACTCTAACTAAGAGTAGCCTCGAAGGTATGGAAATGGATATGAAATCTCGTGTCAGAAGTAAAAATATGTTTGCATTAGGACTTGTATGCTGGTTATTTAATCGTCCATTGGATGTAGCTAACCATATACTTTCTAACAAATTTGCAAAGAAACCGGTTTTGGTCGAAGCAAACCTTAAAGTACTAGCCGATGGATTTAATTACGGACATAATACCAATATGTCTATCTCTTCATATAGGGTAGAGACTGTAAATATTGACAAAGGATACTATATAGATATTAATGGAAATACAGCAACAGCATATGGATTGATTGCTGCTTCCGAAAATTCTGGTAAACCGCTGTTCTTGGGCTCATACCCAATTACTCCGGCAACAGATATTCTGCAAGAGCTCGTTAAATTTAAACAGCTAGGAGTTAAAGCAATTCAGGTAGAAGATGAAATAGCCGGTGTATGTACAGCTATAGGCGCCAGTTTTGCAGGTAACTTAGCAGTTACATCTACATCAGGACCGGGTTTAGCCCTCAAAGGTGAAGCTATAGGATTGGCTGTAATGGCTGAATTGCCACTTATTGTTATCGATGTTCAACGAGGAGGCCCATCTACAGGCCTGCCAACTAAAACAGAACAAACCGACCTCAGACAAGCTCTATATGGTCGCAATGGCGAAAGTCCTATTGTAGTACTGGCAGCAGCTAGTCCTACAGATTGCTTTGATATGGCCTATTGGGCATCTAAGATCGCATTAGAGCGTGTTATGCCTGTGATCTTGTTAACAGATGGTTATATAGCAAACGGTTCTTCGGCATGGCGTATTCCAGACTTAGACCAATATCCGACAATAACTCCGCATGATATATCGCAATACACAGGCAACGAATGGAATAGTGCGTTACGTAATGATGAAACAATGGTTCGCTACTGGGCTGAAGCGGGCTTAGAAGGTTATACACACCGTATTGGTGGACTTGAAAAAGACATTAAAACCGGAGCCATCTCTACCGACGCAGCTAACCATCAAAAAATGACTGATATCAGACAACAAAAAGTAGATAAAGTGGCGGATATAATTCCTCAACTGGAGCTAATTGGCGGAGAAGATGCAGAGTTATTGGTTATCGGATGGGGTGGAACATACGGACATTTGCGAGAAGCAGTTGAAAAAATGAATATCTTCGGACATAAAGTGGCTTTAGCTCATTTCCGATTTATTAGTCCATTACCTAAGAATACAGAGTCGATACTCCGTAAATTTAAAAATATTATTGTTGCAGAGTTAAACAACGGTCAATTCGCAGGCTATTTGGTGGACAAAATCCCCGGATTGCAAGTATCACGTTACAACAAAGTGGAAGGACAGCCATTCGCTGTTTCTGAATTGATTGAAGCATTCACAAAGAAGTTAGGAGAGTAAAATTATGATAGATGTAAATTTAAAAATGGCCTCTTCTCATCAGGCTAAAGATTATAAAAGCGATCAGTATGTACGTTGGTGTCCGGGATGCGGAGACCATGCTCTTCTCAATTGCTTGCACAAAGCAATGGCTGAGTTGGGTATAGAGCCTCATAAAACAGCTGTTATATCAGGTATTGGATGCTCTTCTCGCCTGCCTTACTATATGAACACATATGGGTTCCATACCATTCACGGACGTGGGGCTGCTATTGCGACAGGAGTAAAAACAGCAAAACCGGAGTTATCCGTTTGGCTTGCTACCGGTGATGGCGACTGTCTTGCTATTGGAGGTAACCACTTTATACATGCAGTACGTCGTAATGTGGATATTAACATTTTGCTACTAAACAATAAAATTTACGGCTTAACAAAGGGGCAATTTTCACCAACATCTGACAGAGGATTTGTTTCTAAGTCTTCTCCTTTTGGGACAGTAGAAGATCCATTCCACCCTGTAGAATTAGCACTGGGAGCACGTGGAACCTTTTTTGCTCGTTGTATAGATGTCGATTTAGCTAACACGACTGAAGTTTTGACTTTATCGGCAAAGCATAAAGGCACTTCTGTTGTAGAAATATTGCAAAATTGTGTAATATTCAACGATGCTATCCACGATAATGTTGTAGACAGAGCATGGAGAGCCGAACGTACCATCTTGTTGAAACATGGAGAAAAGATGCTGTTCGGTGCAAACAAAGATAAAGGATTAGTAATTGACGGCTGGCAAATCAAGGATGTAATTATCGGTCAGAATGGTTATACAATCGATGATGTTTTGGTACATGACGCTACTACGAAGGATGATACATTACACCTAAAACTAGGATTGATGTCTCCTCAAAATGGCTTACCTTTAGCACTAGGTGTTATTCGTGATGTGGAAGAGCCTACGTACGATCAAGGTATAGAAGAGCAAGTAAAAGAAGTACAAGCTAAAAATCCGGTTCGTAAGCTTACAGATTACCTGATGAAACAGGATGTATGGGAAGTGAAATAATACAATATAGATATTAAACTTAAAAGCCTCTGATCTCTTATAAAGTTTCAGAGGTTTTTTAATTATTTGTCTCGTCCAGAAAAAAATGACAATATAAAGTCAAAATCATGAAGCACATTAAACTCGCTCAAACAATTCTGTTTGTAGATAATCAAGAAAGAAGCAGTTTATTTTATCAAAAGATATTTCGCCAAGCTCCGGATCTTAATGTCCCCGGAATGACAGAATTTAATTTATCCGACCATTGCAAATTAGGCTTAATGCCTAACAACGGAATCGCCAGAATATTAGCAAATCAAATCCCCCACCCTCAGGATGGCAATGGAATCCCCAGATGTGAACTGTATCTGTATGTTGAGGATATTAAATTGGAGTTTGAGAATGCAATTAATAGTGGAGCAAAACTAATAAGTCCCATTATTGAACGAAATTGGGGAGACAGAGCATGTTATTTCGCAGATCCCGATGGGCATGTAATAGCATTTGCTGAAAGAATCATTTAAAACAAGGTAAAATATCCACCTTCTATCTTATCTATTTGTATTTATTTTACTTAACTTTATATCATATAACAGGTTTAATATACAAAACTCTCAATGCTATGGACGTAAAAGAAATTCAAGATAGTTATATGGAAAATTATAAGAAACTTAACGAGTCTTATAATAATCTTAATATCGCAGGTTTAGTAAATGATATTAACAAAGCGATATCTTCTTCCGATATTGAAAGTGTAAATACCTACTTCAATAAAATTTCGGAATGGAATGAGAATGTATCAAAATTACAAGGAGCAAGAATAGCTATAATTACTCAATATAAGTTTCTAAAACTCCCCTCTGTATCGGAATTATCAATTGTGTTTGATTTTGTAAACAAAGAATGGAAGTTTAATACTGACCCGGAATAGTTATCATTTTTACTTTTATATCTAAATAGCGTGTATTCTTTTAGCCAACAACAAAAAGAATACAATAATCGACTAGCATTTATTATTCGCGAGGAGAATAATAGATAATACAAACACCGATCAATGCAACCAGTGCTCCGATAATATCATATTTAGTAGGAATATATTTATCAAACACAAATGCCCAAAGAAGAGACAAAACGATGAAAAAGCCGCCATACGTTGCATAAACTTTTGCGAAATTAGACTCCTGAAAAGTAGCAACTATACCGTATGCAATCATAATAGCTCCGCCAAGAATTCCATACCATAGAGGCTTATCTTCTCTTATAGATAACCAAATGAGATATCCACCGCCAATTTCGCATATACCGGCAAGAATAAATATAAAAACAGACCTTAAAATATCCATAGAGTTTTCATTTAAACAAGACAAAAGTATCAATTTATTTAAGAGAAACAGTAATCAGATTCATCTGGAGTACTAAAACAACATTTTCTATAACAATATAAGATATTCCTATAATAAAAAAGGACAACAAATGTTGTCCTTGTATAATTAAAGAATAAATTAAAATCAAAAATATACCCCCATAACCTTGGCTTCTTGGTATTCCACTCTAAAATCACTTTCCGGTAAGGGTGGCGTTCCACAAAACGTCATATTAGGAACATGATATTTAACCGTATATCCATTTTCATTGTAAGTGTGGGTTATTTTAAAGGTGGTAGGTGTTTGCTCTTTTCCATTCTCATCTAAAAAAGATACTTGTATTTGAGTATAATTATTATAAATAAGAGTAGCGTCCAGCATAGTCACCAAAAACCACTGAGGTGTATTCACAGAGCTATATATACCATTATGAACATCATAGGTGTATGAATAATAATTGTTGTTAAAGTCGTTCTTTATCAAATTACCCTTCTGATCGTATTGGTAATTATATTCTATCGATGCATCTCTGTTATTTGCATAATATTGCTTCATTTTCAACACCCTGCCTTTTGTATCAATGTCAATGTATCGTGTATAGTATTTATCTTGCACTACGATATGTGATCCGTCATAAGTTATTGTATAAGTATAACTTTCGCCTTCTGAGGATTCCTGTGTAGCTTTATCTACACGCCCCAATGCATCGTATTGTATTTTAAGTTCGCTGATCTTAGATAGATTCTTATCTGATTTAGAAAAATAACTACAACTTATAAGGCGATTGTAATCGTCGTATACGAACACTTTCTGACCACCATTCTTTTCTCCGGAGATTTTTACCGGCAATAATTGAGCAGAAGTTCCACCCGGAAAATTCTGTATGCTGTTATCATCCGAGCATGCTACAAATAATAAACAGACCAGCACAAGACATAATTTAAAATACGAACTTATGTTTTTCATTATAATATATATAAGGGTTACTACTTCTCTTTATAATACATAGATGATTGTCTTCTATAAAAAGTTGCATGCAAAAGTAAAATTCACAGCTCCCTCATAAATAATTATTTAGCAAATACTTAATAAAATTTTAATCGAAATGAAATAATCATATAATACATTTGAGTAAACAAAAACAATTTATGCTATGGATATTAATGCTGTTAATTGGGTTATGCTGAGTGTAGTGGTGGTATCCTACCTTGCCTTTCTAGTTTATTGCATCTTAAATAATTTATTTAAAGGGAAAAGGGATTGAATCTCATTACATTAAAGTTGTTTTTTAGTGTATTAACCGATATTTGCCATCAAAACCTGATAAAGGAACATTCATTATGATACGGCGTGTGAATCCGGGCAGTATCCACATTTTTGGAAGCAAGAATAAATAAAAAGGAAATATCAGTTTAGATATTTCCTTTTTACAAAAACCTCGATTGATAATTATGCTTTTAAATTATATAAGTTTGTATTAGAATAGAGCATCGTATTCTTCCTTATAGGCAGTCACATTAACGGTCATATCTCCCGTAACCATGATTTTAATAGTCCTGACATCAATACTTCGTGCTTCAGAGCTAATCTCGTCAGAAATTACCTGCCCGTTTTTCAAGTCCTTATCAGGGTTAAAATTAAATCCCTGTTCAGTAGTCCAGCCATCCCACGCTTCGGTTGTAACGGTTTTTAGAACGATGGTTACAATATCACCAAATTTGCCTTTTTGTGGTAATGATTTATTATAATATAAAGGCATATCTTTAGAATAGGTGATAGTATAATATTTATCAGGTTCAGGTTGTTTGTCGTAGTTCGGGATGTTGCCATCTTTAACTGTATACATTAGCATATTTCCAAGACCGATCATGAAGGCTTCTCCTGTTTTTTCCCAAATATAGACTTTTGCCGCATAATCTGCCGTAAAAGACTCTTTGTTTTTATCATAAGGGAAATAAACAACATAAAACTTCTGATTGGGCTTCGAACCATACCAACTTGTCTTAGGGTCATTGTACAGCTTATTATAAGCGTCTCCTGTTGCCTCTATCGTTTTTTGAGCAGTAATGGTAGGTGTTCCATATTCCCGGTAAAAGTTCTTGAGTCGGGGAGCTTTATAAACATTTTTAGCTATTTCAATTAGTTTATTGTTTCTTTGGGCTTCCGTCAAGGTCGATAGGTCTTGTGCTCCTATATAACTTGTCATTGTATTTAATATCATAAATGACAAAAACAGAATGTTTACTTTTAATTTCATAACGCAAATATACTTTTAATTTATAATTACTTTTTAGGTATATAATAATAGTCTTGCATAGGGTCGTTTATGTCGTGACCTCCATAAATATAATATATGCCATCCGGAGCTAATGTGCCTACATAATCGACTACAATTATTTCTATATTATTCTTATTCGCATAGGTTATATCAGATTGTGAAAATCCGACTTGTCTTTGACAGTCCTTTTCATTTGTCAAAGGAGTATGAATATGAATAAATGTTACGGGCTTTGCCGTAGACGGTATATGGTTTCCATTCTTGGCGGGAGTAGCATTGCCGGGTGCTATACTGGCATTTGTACCTTCACCCCCTTTGGTATATTGCCCTTCCTTGATATTACCTACATAATATTTTTTTGTTTCTTCATCATAAAACACCCAAACGCCTAATTCCCTTCGTCCTTTTTCGGGAGATGTATCGGTTTTCAGCTTCGTTTTCATATCTTCTATAACCTTTTTTACTCCATCATCTTTTTTAATATTTTCTACCTTGTAATAATCAGCTATGTTATCGGATGAATTACTCGGATTGCCACCAGGCACTCCGGGAGGGGGCGGAAGTTGCATAATTCCGGCAATGTAATCCCACCACCACCAAAAAATATCATAGTTCGAACCGTAGACGATGACTTCGGGTAATGCGCCACCGTCAAATCCGCCCTGTTTTAAAGCAGGTGATGTCCGAAGTTTAGCAATCCTGAGTTGTCCGTTTTCATCATAAACGGGTCTGCATAATGTCGGAGTTCCATCCTGATACACAACGATTCTTCTGCGTATATTTAAAGGAAGAGTATCATTTGAATGATCAGGAAGATTTATCAGAAACAATTGCTTGTTAGCCTCAATCTGGTTTATAATGAGTAGACTTTGCCTACCGTCCGAGTCAAGAGAGATAGGAATACTTAACGATAAGGTGTCCTGCGATTCCTTTATAATGTTATAATCTTCCCAATCCGGCTCATGGTGAGTAGCTGATTTAAGGTTCTTGTTACTATACTGAGACTTGGCATATTCTATAAGATCATTGATATTACGGCTTTTATTAATTTCATTAGCAGACTGGTATCCATCTAAATCATCCGTACAGGAAGTGGTAAATAAGCAAAATAATATCAAGAATAAACTTGATAAACAAGTATTTTTCATATATGTTATTTTAAATTTATGAATCCCTTAATTCTGTTAGCTAACAAGACAAAATTAGTTTATAGTAAATTAAGTTAAAATACCTATTTATGATGAAAGATGATCTTCTCTTTCATAATTAATTGGGATTGCAAGCTGGAAAGACGAAGGGTAATTGTTGGAAAAAGAATCATGGGCTAAGAAAATGAAAGAGTAACCCAAACTGACCATCCCAACACACACCGATCTCACTTATAAACATCCACTTATCCATGTATTGAATTTTACTAACAGATGATGGAGTGCTTATAACGCACACTTATTACTTGCCTCTGTTTTTGAGTTACTATTAATAAAATACTGAAAAATTTATACACAATTTTTGCAACACACATTCACCTATATATATCGAATTACTTTTTCCCAAAAATAAAGGATGTTGCAGTAGTGCTAATAAAATACATCATAACTTTTGATAAAGAAAAAAAGGAAACAAGGCACAATGTATCTTCTTTAGATGATATATACCAATGAAATAAAAGATGTGGTTAAAAACTATATATAAAAGAAATGAAAGAAAAACCCTTTGACTATTTGTAGATAATCAAAGGGTTTAAAATTAATCTGTGCGCATGAAGGGACTCGAACCCCCACGACCGTAGGTCACTGCCACCTGAAGACAGCGCGGCTACCAATTACGCCACATGCGCCTTTATCCGAGCGAAAAACGGGGCTCGAACCCGCGACCCCAACCTTGGGAAGGTTGTGCTCTACCAACTGAGCTACTTTCGCAATCGGTGTTGTAAAATTAGTATATTTTCTGAACTCTGACCAAAAATAAGAATACTATTTTACACCTTCATTCTTATTTTTTATCAGGACGAAAACGCCCCGTGCTACTCTTCTTCTCGTGCTTCTAAAATAGTCTTTAGATGTTCCCATCCACCACCATTATATACATTCGTAAATCCAGCCTCTTCCAACTCAGCTTTGGCTTTAGCACTTCGTCTGCCACTTCGGCAGATCACAATTACTTTCTCATAATGTTTTAAACTCTCGATAGAATCACCGAGTATCTGTAAGGGAATATTTATAGACGATTCGATATGCCCTTCATCGTACTCTTCTACCGTACGCACATCAACAATCACAGTACCTTTACGTGCAGCCAATGATCTTAATGTATCTGTATCGGCTATCTGCGCATCAATAAAAAGAGATATCAGACTAAGAATAATTGTAAATAAAAAATAAGATAGTTTCATTTTCTAATTTAAATTGTGAATATTATTTATATTCCCAAAAGAGCAAAGTGATTATCTATGGTCAAACTTCTTAGAAATATAATTACCTGTATATTGGATTATAAACACTAATATTACGAGCAACGCTAAAACTATATTCATTATTTCCAGATTATAGCCAACATAGCCATATTGGTAACCAATTTGCCCCAATCCTCTGGCTCCCACAGCACCACCCATAGCAGAATAACCGACAAGCATTATTAACGTGATAGATACACAATTAACAATTGACGGTAATGCTTCTGGCAATAAAACCTTTTTCACAATCTGAAGTGGAGTTGCACCCATCGATCGAGAAGCCTCTATCAAACCACTCGGCACATCGATAAGGCTATTTTCTATCATTCGGGCAACAAAAGGAGCAGCACCAATACTCAATGGAACAAGTGCGGCTAAAACCCCTATTGATGTACCTACCAATGCACGAGTGAAAGGAATCATCCATACAATAAGAATAATAAAAGGAATGGCTCTAAAAATATTTATGAATGTTGATAGGATATTATGCAATATCATATTTTCTTTTATCTGCCCTTTACGTGTTATATACAGCCAAACCCCAAGCGGTAACCCCAGCAAAAAACTAAAAAAGCCTGACACAAGGGTCATGACGATTGTTTCACCTGTACCTTTTAACAATAAATCGATCATCTCACTAGACATATCCTAAAGTACTTACATTTATATTCTTACTCTTTAAATACCCAACAGCTAATATTTCATTTTCGGGCAAGCCGTGTAATTCTATCAACATAACCCCAAACTTAACACCTTTTATATGATCTATTTGAGCACATACAATATTACTATTGACCTCATACAACTTCGCAATATCCGATAGCACTGCATTTGCTTCAGACTGTCCCGATATCTCCAATCGAATGAGCATATGTTTATTATTCATAAATTGTTCTGTCAACCGATCTGAATAATTAGAAGGAATATGCAGTCTTATAGAAGAATCAATAAAGTATTTGGTCAATTCATTTTTAGGATGTGAAAAGATCTCAGTGATCAGCCCTTGCTCTATCAACTCTCCCTTGTTGAGGACAGCGACTTCATCACAAATCGTTTTTACAACTTCCATTTCATGTGTGATCAACAATATTGTAATATTCATCTTCTTATTAATATCTTTCAACAACGAAAGAATCGAATAAGTAGTTGCCGGATCTAATGCACTGGTTGCTTCGTCACACAAAAGTATTTGAGGATTATTAGCCAAAGCGCGCGCAATAGCAACACGCTGTTTCTGTCCACCCGAAAGTTTTGCAGGATAATCATTAGCTTTGTTTTCTAGGCCCACAAGAGCCAACAACTCCAAAACCCGTTGTCTAATTAATTCCTTAGGTGTTTTATTCAGCTTTAGGGGAAATGCTATATTTTCAAATACTGTGGCGGAGGATAGCAAATTGAAGTGTTGAAATATCATACCGATCTTCCTTCGGGTAGCAATAAGCTCCGAAGAAGACAAAGTCAGCATATCCTGTCCATCAATATATATTTCACCTGAAGTGGGACGTTCTAATAAGTTTACACAGCGGATTAACGTACTTTTGCCTGCACCCGACTCTCCTATTATACCAAATATCTTGCCTTTAGGGACAGTAAGGGATATATTCGACAGAGCAGTAGAAGACGTATTCTTTCCCTGAAAAACCTTTGTTACATTCTTTATTTCAATCATCTAAATATATAGATTGTTTCTTTTAATTATTTTGCCAAAAGTACACAATCCAGGCTATTTTATAAAATTATATTTTCAATATTCTCCTTTGTTCTTTACAAACCACAAAATTAACGATATCGCTTATACAATAAATACCTCATTTATGGTATTTATGATTAAATGGAAGCCTTATACTTTTGCAGAGACTATACAGGTCATAAGTTTTTTATTATAATTAGATTCTTTACTTTTGTATTAAGCAATTGGTAAAAAATAATGATGCATTTGTTGTATTGCAAAAAACTCGGCGTTACTCTTTTTACTCTGTGTTAAAAGAAATGGATAAGAGTAAATGCTACAATAATTCCTTTTTATAACTTAGATAAAATTTGCAGGTTATTATTTTATCATTGAAGACAAATAATACTAACCTACTCATTATTTAATAATTTAGAAAATATAATATCAGTATGAAGAAAATAAATGGATTGATTACTATATGTGCATCCTTTATACTACTCACATCTTGCGGAAACAAAAAAAATAACGACCCAAATCATATTAAGGTAGGGGTATCTTCAGGCCCTGAATACGTAATAGCCGAAGCGGCTAAAAAAGTAGCGAAAGAAAAATACGGACTAGAAGTAGAATTAGTACAATTCAGTGATTATATAATGCCAAACACAGCATTAGATCAAGGAGATATAGAAGCCAATGTATTCCAAACCAAGCCTTTTTTAGAAGAACAAACTACGAACCGTGGGTATAAATTTGCCATCGTAGGTAATACGTTTGTATATCCAATGGCAGCATATTCAAAAAAAATAAAAAGTTTGGATGAGTTGAAAGATGGAAGTGTAGTAGTGATCCCGAATGATGCATCAAACAATAGCAGAGCATTGCTATTATTACAAAAGGCGGGATTGATAAAACTGAAAGATGGAGCAACCTCTCCACGACTAGTTGATATAATAGAAAATCCTAAAAATCTGGAGATATTAGAACTAGAAGCACCACAACTACCTAGAGTCTTAGATGACGCAAAAGTATCTTTATCTATAATCAACAATAATTTTGCAGGACAAGCAGGGCTCTTACTTAAAGACGCTGTCTTTGCAGAAGATAAGGAGTCTCCTTATGTCAATCTGATTGTGACCCGAGAAGAAAATAAAGATAATGACAAAATCAAAAAGTTTGTAGAATCGTATCAATCAGAAGAGGTAGAAAAAGTTGCTACTGATGTGTTTAAAGGCGGAGCCGTAAAAGGTTGGTAATTCAGTATATCAAAAAGCAGAATTTACGTACTTCCAATAATAATAAAACAGGGTTAGAAATTCTAACCCTGTTTTATTATTATATTGAAGATAAAAAATAGCTATAAACAAAAAAGACTATCCAAATTGGATAGTCTTTTTGAGCCTCTTGTCGGATTCGAACCAACGACCCCGAGATTACAAATCACGTGCTCTGGCCAACTGAGCTAAAGAGGCAGATGGGTAAGCTTACTATATCGCGTCGCTACAACCGACGGCCCTTGCTGCGATCAAACCCTGGGGGATTAATCGGGAGCTGACCGTATAGGACTTACCCGCGACAAAAGTAGATAAATTTTTCATATTCACAAAATATGATTTCAATTTTTTCCTTTGATTTCCTTTTACTACATTTGTATGAAACTCTTTTGTAGAAAGAAAATACTAGATATCAAAGCGTTAACAAATTTGATTTTTCAATAAAAATATTATAAAAAATAAATAGAGAATATGACAGTAGTAGATCGTTTCTTGAAGTATGTAAAATTTGACACAGAATCAAGCACTGAAACAGGTACAACACCAAGTACTCCCGGACAAATGGTTCTAGCCCGTGAACTCGAAAAAGAGTTGCATGAAATAGGTTTAGAAGATATATCTTTGGATGAGAAGGGGTATATTATGGCAACTCTTCCGGCTAATACAGATAAAGAAGTGCCAACCATAGGGTTCGTTGCGCACATGGATACCAGCCCCGATTTAACGGGTAAAGATGTAAATCCACAGATTGTAAAAAATTATGACGGAAAAGATATTATATTGAATAAAGACCTTAATATAGTTTTATCTCCTAACGATTTTCCTGAGATGCAAGACTATGTAGATCAGGATTTGATAGTAACTGATGGTAAAACACTATTAGGTGCGGATGACAAAGCAGGCATAGCAGAAATATTGACTGCAATCAAGTACTTGAAAGATCATCCGGAAATCAAGCATGGAAAAATCCGAATAGGATTTACTCCAGATGAAGAAATTGGTGCAGGAGCTGACTATTTTGATGTTGAAAAATTTGGCTGCGAATGGGCTTATACGATGGATGGTGGACCTATTGGCGAATTAGAGTATGAAAATTTTAATGCTGCCGGCGTAAAAATTAATATACAGGGACGAAGCGTACATCCCGGATATGCGAAAGACAAGATGGTTAATGCATTGGTAGTAGCCAACAAACTAGTCTCTCTCCTACCCTCAAATGAACGTCCCGAGCATACTACCGGATATGAAGGGTTCTACCACTTGACTAATATATCGGGAACCGTAGATGCTGCAACCGTAGGTTATATAATACGTGACCACGATCGTGAAATATTCGAAAAGCGCAAACAGGTAATGTTAGACACTATAGCTTTCATCAATAAACTATACCCCGATAGTACTTCTGTAGAAATAAAAGACCAATATTATAATATGCGCGAGAAGGTTGAGCCTGTAAAGCATGTGGTTGATTTGGCTTTTGAAGCAATGACTGCTGTAGGCGTTACCCCTATTGTAAAACCTATCAGAGGAGGAACAGATGGTGCCCGTCTATCATTTATGGGGTTGCCTTGTCCGAATATCTTTGCTGGTGGGCATAACTTCCACGGACGTTACGAATTTGTACCTATCCAATCGATGGAAAAAGCTGTACAGGTGATCGTTAAAATTGCAGAATTGGTAACGAGTAAATAAATTGCTGTTTATATAGATAGGTTCATTCATTTTCTAATGTGAATAAAATTATCTATATTATATGGAAATACACTATAAATAATAAAAAGTAACAAGTAAAACCTATATTATTATGTGTTACTTTTGTTACTTTTTAGTAATATTGAACACTAATAACGAAATATATAATAAGTAATGAAAAAAACTCCATTTACAGACATCCACATTGCTCTTGGCGCTAAGATGCATGAATTTGCGGGCTATAACATGCCGATCGAATATTCAGGTATTATAGATGAACATATGACCGTCTGCAAAGGCGTGGGAGTATTTGATGTATCTCATATGGGCGAGATATGGGTAAAAGGATCCAGAGCTCTTCCTTTTTTACAGAGAATGTTAAGCAATGATGTTGCCACTCTTGAAATAGGTAAAGCCCAGTATACTGCCATCATTAACGATCAGGGTGGAATAGTAGATGATATAATCATATATCATTACGAACCCGAGAAATACATGTTAGTAGTAAATGCATCGAACATAGAGAAAGACTGGAAATGGTTGACAGATCATAATGAAGAATTGGCTGATCTTGAAAACTCATCAGACACGATAGCCCAATTAGCCATACAGGGACCTAAAGCTTTGGCGACACTTCAAAAGCTAACCAAGATAGATCTAACAATGATCCCTTATTATTCTTTTGTTATTGGTAGTCTTAAGGGATCGGGGTTGGAGAGCGTAATTATATCCAATACAGGATATACCGGAGCAGGAGGTTTTGAGTTATACTTTTACCCTGAATACGGAGAAGATGTATGGAATGCTATTTTTGAGGCAGGAGAAGAGTTTGGCATTAAACCGATAGGACTGGGTGCTCGCGATACACTTCGTCTCGAGATGGGATTTTGCCTCTATGGAAACGATCTGGATGATACAACTACTCCTATCGAGGCCGGATTAGGTTGGATTACCAAATTTACAGAAGGAAAGAATTTCACTGCTCGCGAAATACTTGAAAAACAAAAGCAGGAAGGCGTAAATCGGAAATTGTGTGGATTCAAGATGCTTGAAAAAGGAATTCCACGTCACGGCTACGATATAGTAAACGAAAATGATGAAAAAATAGGAACAGTCACTTCGGGTACAATGTCGCCAACTTCAAAAATAGGGGTAGGATTAGGTTATGTAAAACCGGAATATGCTAAGCTGGGAACTCCTGTTTTTATTAAAGTACGAGAAAAGAATTTGAAAGCAGAGGTAGTAAAACCGCCATTCAGGAAATTGGATTAATCCAATAACACTTTTTCTTCGCATGATGCAGCAGCAAGAGATAAAGACAGAGGCAAAGGAAGATTTAAACAATCTCTTTGTTTTATATGTTTGTATTTATAATGTATACTCGAGCAACATCTAAGAATACAAAATATGAAATTGGATGGCAGAAGGACTAGTGAGAATGTAGATGATCGTCGAGAAAAAAGGTCTTCGGGTAAAATTTCTTTAGGTATTGGCGGAACAATCATAATTGTTCTCATTATTGGGCTTGCAGGAGGTAGCCCTATGGGGTTTATGCCTCAGCAAGCAGCCGATATAATATCGCCGGAGAAAATCTATGCGTCATCTCCCCAAGAGGAATCCGCTGCTACTTTTGCAAAAACAATATTGGCCGGTACAGAAGATGTATGGGCTGACATATTTGCTCAGAATAGACTAATATATATAGTTCCCGAAGTAGGTCATCACGTACAATACGTGATGGGTACGTTGCAAAAAGGACAACTGTTGACCGAAAAAGAAAGTAACGAGCTTAACGTTAGGCTTGAACTACAAGCTGACTTTTATGCCGGAGTATGGGCCTGTCACGATAATGAAAACTTCAATTCGCTTGAAGACGGTGATATAGAAGAAGGACTGAATGCAGCTTCGCAGATTGGAGACGACCGCTTGCAAATGCAATCGCAAGGATACACGGTTCCCGACACCTCCAATCACGGAGCCTCTGCTCAACGTATACGTTGGTTGAAGAAAGGACTCCAAACAGGGAATATAAAAGAAGGAAACACCTTTGATATCCCCTATAAACAGTTATAACATAGAAACGAGGATTAAGCGTAGTAATTAGTTTCTTTTTTATAATTATAAACATGAAGTAAGCCTAAAATTTGCCCTAAATAGACAGAAAGTTTTATACTTCATTGTTATACTTTTACAAAAAACAAATATAAATCAGTAACACATGAGAAAAGCTAAATAAAGTTTTGATCATACTATATTCCACGTTATTTGATTGATATTTTAAATTTACAAAACCAATTTTGGATAAAATATATAGTGGCAAAACAGTTGAGACCACTAAACCATTATACCCTTATTGGTGTTGTTATAATCATCTTTTTTTGATAGTATTTATAAATATAGTTTCCTCTTTTTAATACACTATATACAATGGATATAAAGTATAGACAATATTCCAAGGATGAATTGATACAGCGCATAAAAGATCTGGAATATGACAATTTTGCATTACAGAAAGAATTAATAAACAAATATGTAGGGAATGTATCCTATAGTAATACGGAGGAGACCAATGTTAATCTGTTGCATGATAGAGAAAGAGCCTTTGAAATATTACTAAAAACCTGTGATTCACTTTTTTTATTCCGCTACGACGGAACCTGTGTAGATTGTATTATAAAATCAAATCACTGGTTTCTAAAATCAGAACAAATTGTAGGTCAGAATATTTTTGATATACTCCCTGAAGAAACGGCTTTAAATTTTAAAGCTCATTTTGATGATGTTGTAACAAATGGAGGAACGTCAAGCCTCAACTATGATCTTCCTTTAAAAAGAAACACCATATATTTCAAATGTATCATACAACTTTATGAAAAGGAGTTTGTACTTTGTCAATATCGTGATATAACTCAGCGTAGCCAGATGAAAAAGAGGTTGGATAACGCCAACCGAAAGCTAAAAGAAACGCAAAAAATAGCAAAAATAGGACATTGGAAATATAATCCTCAAGTAGGAATGTTGTATTATTCCGGATTTGGAAATATATTCTCTATAGTTGAAGAGGAAGCGATTATATCTATTGATGAATATTCTTCTAAAATACATCCGGCTGACAAAGAAGCATTTATAGATTATTTGAACGGCAGGATTTACAACGGTAAATACCTGGACTATAGACGAGTTTATACGAAAGACAATTACTCGATTGTATCCTATATAAGAACACAAATAACCAGCGTATACGAATATAAAGGCGAAACAATCATAGAAGGGTACGTACAAAATATAGACGATGTTATAAAAAATCGTTGGGAATATGAAACAGTAAACTTCATGAATAATGTGACAAGCGATCATGTTTTTGGAGTTTATATGGAAGATGGCCAACTAATATTTGCCAATCAACAATTTTTACTTCACAATAATATATCAAAAGATAGAGATATTTCCGATTATAAAATATCAGATCTCAAACAACTTAGCACAGAGCAATGGGAGATTATTCTAAAAAATCTGGAATCGAATGAAAGCTATAAGTATAATATAATTTACACAGATAGTGAGACTGAAAAGACTTCTTACTTTGACTGTATCTCGTATTTGACGAGAGATACTTTCGGCACAAAATTTATATGGAGTTACTGGTCAAATACCACGAAACAGAAATACGCTGAGATTGAAAGTAAAAACACACGTAATCTCATGAATATGGTTTTAGATAATATGCCTATTTCTGTATTTATTAAAAACCCTTTGAACGACTATAGATATATATATTGGAATAAGATATCAACACAATTTTACCTCGTTCAAAATGATGATTTTTCCGATAAAACGGACTTTGATATTTTCCCCAAAGAAGTAGCTGAAAAATATCGGACTGAAGACATAGGGGTATTTGAAACCGGAGTTCCTCAAAGAGTATTTCAAGAATTTGTAGATAATGATGGAAATATCCGATATGTTGATATACTCAAAATACGATTAAACAGCGAAACGGATAATTCTTCTTTGGTAATAGGTTTAGGTTGGGATATTACAGAACTCAAAAAAATAGAAAAAGAGCTTACAACAGCAAAGTTGAAGGCAGAGCAGTTAGACAAACTCAAATCGGCATTCCTATCTAATATGAGTCATGAAATACGCACACCTTTGAATGCAATATTAGGATTCTCTCGCATTATAGCAGAAACCGATGATCAGGAAAAACGAAACTATTATTTTAATTTCGTCGAGTCCAATAGTGGTCGGTTATTAGCCTTAGTGAATGAAATTTTAGACTTCTCGAAAATAGAATCCGGCATTGTAGAATTTGAACCCGAAGACTTTGATTTTGGCATGTTATGTCTGGAGATATATGAAACATACGCATCTCAATGCCATCCCGAAACAGAACTTATCTATAATAATATAGGAACAGAGTTATGGATACGATCCGATAGAAACAGAATACACCAAGTTCTATCAAACCTTATTATTAATGCTCAAAAATTCACGAAGAAAGGATATATAAAGTATGGATTTGAGGTAATAGACAATAAGATCAAAGTTTATGTAAATGATACCGGAATCGGAATAATAGAGGATCAATTAGATAAAATATTCGAACGATTTATGCAAGTTGACAGCAATGCTATTGGAACCGGATTGGGCTTAGCGATTTGTCGTTCTATAGTAGAACGTCTTGGTGGAGAAATATCGGTTAAATCAGAATTAGAAAAAGGATCTTGCTTCACTTTTACATTGCCATATGAACCTACAAAAAACGGGGAAGCAGAAAAAAATAATACCGATAATTCGGTCAAGAACTATTCTTTCGATCAGAATTGCACGATCTTAGTTGCCGACGATGATGACAATAGTTATCAACTGATAGATGCAATGATAGGAGAAGAGTATGCTTTGCTACAAGGGCTAGATGGAGTGGAGGCTGTGAGAATGTTTGAAGAATATAATCCTGATATGATCCTGATGGACTTGAATATGCCAACGCTTAATGGATTTGAAGCAACAAAAATTATCCGTCAAGTTTCTCCTGACATTATCATTATTGCAATTAGTGCTAAAGCTTATGAAAAAGACATAAAAAAAGCAATTGATTCAGGTTGTAATGAGTTCTTAGCAAAGCCAATCTGCAAAGATAAATTAATAGAAACTATTCATAAATATATTATTTAAAAATCTGAATTTAATGGGAAAAGTTGCTGCAATAAAATTAGTAAACTTTTATATTGTTATTTTTAGTATACTCATTGCAGGCACTACAATTGTAGGTGTCCTCTCCCCATTCTTTGACCCTAGAGATTATAGTATTATTCCTTTTATAGGACTAATATTACCTGTAATCTTAATCCTCAATATACTAAGCTGCTTATACCTACTTATTACTAAAAGATTTATCATCGCATCTATTATTGCCATCACCTTCTGTATAGGCTTTCTAGGAGCCGGCTACAAACTTCCTAACTCTTCCCCAAAAGTAGATCTAGGAGGAAAGAATATACGGGTAATGACCTTTAATATAAGTGAAAATAAGGCCAAAAATGATAGTTATGGCAATTTACACGAAATAGTAGAGTTTGTAAAAACAGAAAACGTAGACATTTTTTGTATTCAAGAATATCCTAATAATAAGGAAATAGGAGACTCTCTGAGAAAATGTCTTAGCTTTTTACCATATTATACCTTCTCCGAAAATGGAAGTGATTATTTAAAAGTAGCGATTTTTTCACGCTATCCAATACAAAACATAAAGCCTATATTATTCAACAATAGCAATAACAGCGCCATTGCAACAGACTTGCTGGTTGAAGACAAAACGATACGATTAATCAGTGCCCATCTACAGACGACAAACTTCAATCAGAAAAGAATAGGTTCGATATGGAACACTCCAAACTCATTGCATAAGACGATAAGTAAAATGAATGTAAACCAAAGAATACGGGCATCTCAGGCTAATCTTATCAGAGAAGAAATTTGCTCGAGTACCATGCCTATTATATTTTGTGGAGATATGAATGATACCCCAACCTCATATGCATACAAGACCATCAAAAAAGATCTACAAGATGGATTTAAAGAATGTGGAAACGGCATTGGGCATACTTATAAAGGTTTATTAAATATGCTACGGATTGATTACATCTTATATTCAAAAGAAATTACAGGAATAAAATATGATTCACCGAAAAAAGTTTATAGCGATCATAATCCCGTTATCATGGATTTAGTATTAAACTATTAATTGTTTATTTCTTTGGGAAGAGAAAAGAAAAATGTAGACCCCACTCCTTCTTTCGATTCAAACCATAGTCTGCCATTATTCTTCTGAACAAATTCCAATGTCAATAACAGTCCTAACCCGGAACCTTCTTCCTGAGCTGTTCCATAGCTTGTATAATGAGTGCCTACATTGAGTAGTTTTTGCTGATTTGCCTCACTTATACCACATCCGTTATCAGATACAGATACAATATACTCATCATTAGTTTCTTTTATTTGTACTTTAATTATTCCTCCCTCATAACTAAACTTAATGGCATTGCTGATTAAGTTCCGCGTACAACTTTTCAACATATCTATATCTGAAAAAATATTCGCAGATTTAACCTCTGTATTAAATTCTATTTTAATATTCTTGATACTGGCAACATTCATAAAAACGTCCGTAGTACCTTTCACAATAGGGACAAGATCTACACTTTGAGGAATAGCCAATTGCTTACCGATCTGCAACTTAGTCCATTTCAACAAGTTATCTAGGAGGGAAAATATATCTTCGGTTGTTTTATTTGCAAGCTTCAAAAGCTCATATATTGCCGGATCGACTTTATCTTTATCAACGTCATGCATTATTGAATTCATTATCATCATCATCGATGCCATTGGCGAACGTAGGTCATGTGCTATTACCGAATACATTTTGTCCCTATCCAGAATCGTCTTCTTAAGCACATGGGTTCGTTTTACAATTATACGTTTCGCGGCAAGTAATGAGAGTTGATGAATTATACGGGCCATTAATTCTTCCTTATTAAAAGGCTTTGTTATATAATCACTCCCACCTAATCTAAATCCCTTGACAATACTGTCAACATCATTCATCGCAGTTAAAAATATGACAGGAATCTCTCTATATAATGAGTATTTTTTCACCTCTCTTATCACTTCAAAACCATCCATATTAGGCATATTGATATCCAAAAGGATAAGATCTGGCGCATCATTCCGAATTATTTCAATGGCTGCTTGTCCCTCATTTGCTGTAACAACGTTGAATCCCTCCTTATCCAATAACACTTGAAGGAGTAATACATTCGTCATCACATCATCTACCACTAATATTGTATAATCGGAATGATTTATTTTCATTTTAAATAATTAGGTGTTAGTTTTAATAAAAATTTTTTATTGGATATTAGATACAACAAACAAGTGCCTATGAAGTTCACGAAACGGGACATTTTTAAAAGAAAAAGGCATGTTCACATAAGATAGACATTGAAGACATTACAAACTGAATTATTCAAGAAAATCATAATGTGTTAATTTTTTCTATTAATGAACTTGAGCGTATTTATTTTTGTTATAGCTATGACCTTAAGATATTTCAATAATATTTTTTGGAAATAAATGACTAATAATAAAGAAAATATATATACTTTTACTCAGTTTTTTATAAAACCATTTATACTATATATAGTTTATATTGAGGACAATCAGAAAACCCCATTTTTATTTAATTATGAAAATCAAATTTGCGTATACAGCATTGCTGTTCATAGCTTTACTAACTAGTTGCAGTGAACAAGATTATTATGACCCTAATTCTCAGGTAATACCTGATGAATTATCAGACTTAACCGTTCCTTCCGGTTTTGACTGGACTACAAGTTCCAATATTAGTCTCAATTTGGATGTGGACGACCAATTCAATGGTTCATATTATTACAAATTACAAGTTTTTAATCAAAACCCTATCATTTCACCAAATGCATCACTTTTGGCAGAAGGCCTAGCTAAGAAAAATGAACCATTTAAAGCTAAGGTTACATATGCTAAGTCTGATAGTATCTTGTATGTCCAAGAAACTGACCCAACAGGAAAAAGATCAGTAAGAGCGATCTATACCTCTAACGCATTAAAGTCAGCTAGCGTAGCAACACTAAAATCAGGATCAACTAAAAGTTTAGACATAAATTATACTGCGCCAACAAGAACATATACAACACCATCTAATGCAACCGTTATATCCGGATCATCATATAGCATCAGCTATTCAAGCAATCAATATGTGATACCGGCAGGGCAAACATTTGAAGGGCAAATAAACAATAGTTCTTGGTACGATGCATACGTATATGTGGAAGGAACATGGAAAAACACTTCAACTAATACAGAATTGAATAATTTAAAAATAATTATTCAAGATGGAGGAAAATATATTCCAACACAGACTTCTTCAAACATAAAAGCAAATGGTTCGGCTAAAATTGTTGTAGCTACTACAGGGCAATTCAATCCGGATAAGAAAGAGGTTAATGTGGATATGAATAATGAAAATGGACAAATAGTAAACAACAGTACTGTATTCAACATCAATAACATTTCGAATATAAGAAGTTTGTTTAATTATGGTACAATGTCTGCATCCGGTACATTATCAGCAAATACGAGTAATGTACAGGTTATAAATGAAAGTTCCTTGACTGCTCAGAACTTGTCTATTAACAACAATGCGAATTTTATCAATAAAGGTCAATTTACAGTTAATGGCAATACATTCTTACAGAACTCAATCATCAACAACAATGCTGCATTTACAACTCAGAATATAACTGTTAATGATGCTACAATTGAAAATGGATGTAAATTTATCATTAATGATAAAGGAACTTTCCAGGGCACAACATTAAATACAGCTGCTGAAACATTGTTAAAATGTAACATTTTAGACCTTCAGGGTAATAATAAAATAAATCTTGGATCTTATGCTATAATGAACGTTACCAATGAACTTAAATTCAGTAACTCAGGAACTAGTATCAATGGTCCTACTTCTGGCAATAAAGCCTTAGTAAAATTAGAGAAATTTTCAATCACAGAATGGAGACACCCGGCATTTACCGGTTATTTAGAGATAGAGTCATCAAACTATCCTGCAAATTCAGGCTCAACAGGGTATGACGTTCCTTCAGACACTAAATATGTTAACTTTGTAAGAAAAGGAGAGTCTACTGTTGACATTGAAGCAACAAGCTGCAACGAGGGTGGAAATATTATTCAAAGAGGAGGTCCCGTTATTATAACATATCCACTAAGTACTACATTAGGAACAACTTATACTTATGCTTTTGAAGATAATTACCCAAGTATTGGTGATTATGACATGAATGACTTTGTTCTAGATATAAATTTAGGATATACATTATCGGCCGCTAATAAAGTTTCAAAAATAGACATTCAAAGTAAAGTAAGAGCTGTTGGTGCTACAAAAAGACTTGCTGCAGCTATTCAACTAGACGGTGTATTGAAAGGTAATATTAAAAGTATAACAAACTCAAACACTAGCTTCAGTGGCGACGTTTTCTCTATGAGTAATGGTTTGGAAAACGATCAAGATTATGCAGTTATTCCGCTTACAGATAATGCTCATGCATTGTTTGGGGCTAACACTTCTCAGATAATAAATACTAAAGCAGGAGAAACTCATTTCCCGGCTAAAGCTATCACAATCAGTATATCATTCAACGAGCCTATAGATATTTCTAATGTTTCTTTGATAGATATACTAAACGTATTCATTGTCAACGGTGGTTATAATACATCTAATAGGAAGGAAATTCACTTAAGGAATTATGCAGCAACAAAAAAATCGACAGATGTATCTTCTGGAAGAAACTATAGTACATCTGACTTAGTATATGGCATAAGAGTTCCACAATCTTTGAAATATCCATTAGAGTGGGTTCGAATTATCGATGCATATCCTCAATTTAAATCATGGGTATCTTCAAATGGGCAAAATTATCCTAATTGGTATGAAACTTACGAAACAAATAAAGTATATTTATTAGAACAATAGAAAATAATACGAATATCTCAAATTATTTTATTAAATTGAGATATTCGTGAATTTTGGAACAATCTATTTCTATTTTCATATTTATTTGTTTATCCGAAGAATCCCTGATAAAAAAAGGAAATAATGCAAAGAATATTAATTATTGATGATAAAGAAGCTATAGCCAAAGTTATAGCGAACTATTTTAGAGAGGACTATGAATGTATTTATTTTGAGAATCCATTAAAAGCAATTCAATGGTTAGAGCAAAATTCGATACCGGATTTGATTATCCTGGATTTGAGAATGCCTTTCATGACTGGTGAAGAGTTTTTGGCATATATCAAAAAAAATGAGCTCTTTAAATCTATCCCCGTGGTTATCCTTTCTAGTGAAGATAACAGTATCAATCGAATTCGATTATTAGAAAATGGAGCGGAAGATTTTATATTGAAACCCTTTAACCCGATGGAGTTAAAAGTTAGACTAAAAAAAATCCTTAAATGACTTTTATTATATATATAGGTAGTAATAAAGAATATATCAATCATTTTCAAGAGTTATTACAAGAAAATATAGTTATAGTCAAAAATAAAGAAGAGGCTGGTATTATATTGAAAGAATTACCCTCAAATAAAATCCAGCCTCTTTTATATGAAAAAATTAATCCTGATGTAGATAAGGTTAATATTGCATACCTGAAAAAGAAATTCAAAAATCTATATATAATTCTCGTTACCAAAAAAATAGGAAAAGAAGAAACTAGTATATATATAGAGGCAGGAGCAAATAATACTATTTCTCCGTATGCTGATTCAGATGTATTTAAAGCAATCACTAATTTTATATCTAAAAATGAAATTCTAAATAAAAAAGAAAGAAAAGAAAAGAATAAGGTTGATGAAGTATTTACAATACCTAAAGGTAAACGTATATTTGATATAATTATTTCACTATCAGCTCTTATCGTTCTATCTCCATTCTTGATTTTAATAATGGTCTTAATCAAGCTTGAAAGTAGAGGACCTATTTTATATAAGTCTAAAAGAGTTGGGAGCAACTTCTACATTTTCAATTTCTTGAAATTCCGATCTATGTATATAGATGCAGAGGAGCGCCTCTCTAGTTATCTATCAATGAATCAGTACACCAAAGAATCGAAAGAAAAAACATTGGAAGTAAGCACAACAAACTCTGATATTATCAATGATGATACGGTACTAGTTTCAGACGATTACGAAATATCAGAACATGAATATCTAAATAAGAAAAAAGAGAAAAAAGATACAACCTTTTTTAAAATAGCACACGACCCCAGAGTCACAAAAATGGGTAGATTTATGAGAAAATATAGTATCGATGAAATCCCCCAATTGATAAATATATTAAAAGGAGATATGTCAATAGTAGGTAATAGACCTTTACCTCTTTATGAAGCAGAACTATTGACCGGAGATGAATATATTGAACGCTTTATAGCTCCGGCAGGATTAACCGGGCTATGGCAAGTAGAAAGGCGCGGAGGAGAGGGCAAGATGTCAGCAGAAGAAAGAAAACAGCTGGATATATATTATGCTCACAATTACTCCATATGGCTTGATTGCAAAATTATTTTTAAAACATTTTTCTCATTTATACAAAAAGAAGATGCTTAACATCTATTAAGTATTTGCAAGTTTTTACATTTATGAAACTAAAACTAGTCATCATTACATTTTTCCTATTCTCTTGTAGTATCTCTCTGCTAGCTCAAGATATAACAGAGTTAAAACCTAAAGATTATCTAGACTTTCAGTTACCTCCGATATCTGTTCTATACGAAAACGCTAAAGCTAGCCCTATTCTCAGCTATTATGAGAAAAAAAAGCAGGGATATAAAAGTTTGATAGATTCCGAGAAAAAAAGATGGTTGAGTTTCATCAAATTAGTTACCAACTATCAATATGGGGTAGTAGGTAACAATACAACTTTTTCAGATACAAACACCCCAATATTTTATCAATATTCAGGAAATAAACAGAGTTGGTACAACTTTGGAGCTTCAGTATCTATACCATTAGATGACATTTTTGATAGAAAGAATAGGGTAAAAAAACAAAGGTTGGATATGGAAGCGACTGAGTTTGAACAAGAGAAATGGTATGATGAACAAAAAATCCGTATAGCAGCAATGTATAGTCTCGCAATGAAAGACTTAGCATTAATAAAAATTAAATCAGAAGCCTTACTCTTTGCAGAGGCTCAGTTAAATCTAAGCGAAACAGACTTTATTAATGGTAATATCACTATCCAAGAACTGGGGAAACAAAAATCTGTGTATACAACAGCTGTATCCGACTATGAAGAGACTAAAGCAAGTTTAAACTCCTCTCTACTTCAGCTTGAGATATTGGCAAAAACTCAAATTATATCTAAATAAAATAATATGCAACAAATAAGGTGTATATATACGTTTATCAATAAAATAAAATGGTGGTTATTGATTGTACCGTTGCTAATATCAGGTTTAGTTATCTTATCTACAAGACATCTTAACCTCGAATATACTGTAGAAACTACAGTTTTCACTGGTGTTGTCTCCAGCTATGGATTAGATCCCGAACAGCCGACGTCCCAAAACTGGAATATATTAAATAACACTTTGGAAAATATTATAAATATTGTAACCTCTAAAGAGACATTGAAAGATGTTGCACTCCGGCTATATGTGCAAGATATGATATATGGTGATTCGGAAAAAGATAATATTTACATCAAAGCATCCAATTACAGGAAACTCTTAAATATAACACCGAAAGAAGTTCAGGCTCTTATAGATAAGAAATCAGAGGAGAAAACACTCGAGAATATTCTGGCTTATGAAAAGTCCGATCCTAAGAATTTTATATATGGATTATTAAATTGGCATCATCCACACTATAGCTATGAGGCCTTAAGCAAAATCTCTGTAAAGAAACTAGGCAATAGTGATATGCTAGAAATAACATATACAGCTAATGATCCGGGCATAGCATACAATACTTTGGTAATACTCAATCAATCATATGAAAAAAAGTATCAAGATATCCAGTTCGGAACAACCAATAATGTCATTCATCACCTTGAGAAAGAGCTAGCTCAAGTGAGTTCAGAGCTTAGAAATGGAGAAGATTCTTTAACAAACTATAATATTGAAAATCGCGTTATCAACTACGACGAACAAACAAAACAGGTAGCAGCATACGATAAGGATGTCCAATTGATATATCAGGATGCATTGCTTAGATATAGTAGTTCTAAGGCATTAATTACTCATCTAGAAAGTAAGATATCGGAAAACTTAGCATCAATAAAAAACAACTCTGAGTTTATTTCCAAACTCAATACTATATCTCAATTACGCAGTAAAATTGCCGAGATAGAACCATTCTACAAAGACTCTCTAGTTAGTCCCGCAAATCAAAGACAAATTAATAGGTACAAAGCCGATCTTAAGACTGCAGAGGGTGATCTTCATGTAATTATGAATACATTGAGTAATCAAAAATATACCAAGGATGGTTACCCGACATCCAATTTCGTATCCCAATGGCTTGATGAAGTATTAAAAAATGAAAAAGCTTCCGCAGAACTTGCTGTTTTAGATAGAAGACGAGCCGAATTGGATCAGGAATACCTTCACTTCTCGCCAATAGGTTCTACAATAAAACGGAAAGAAAGAAGTATTGACTTTCTTGAACGTTCTTATTTATCAATTTTATCAAGCCTTAATACGGCCCGATTAAGATTAAAAAGCTTAGAAATGAACTCCGCTTCATTGAAAGTACTCAATGAGCCTACATTTCCACTATTATCAAAACCTACAAAAAGAAAAGCTATAGTTTTAGGTTCTTATGTAGCTAGTGTTATATTTATAATCAGTTTATTCTTATTAAAAGAATTATTTGATAGAAGGTTATTAGATAAAATGCGAACTGAACACATTACTTTAGGTAAAGTTTTAGGAGTATTTCCAGAAGAAGGTAAATTGGGTAAAAGAATTTTTAGAAAATCTTATGAAGAAACCTGTATACTACTATTAGGCAATAACTTATTAAATTACTTTGCATCTGAAAAACCTAGTATAATAAACTTCTTCAGTATTTCAAATGGAGTTCAAAAAACATATATAGCAAATGCTTTATCGGATTATTGGAAAAGCATAGGTTTATCTGTAAAAAATATTGATTGGACGAAAGATTTCTCGAACTCTTCAAAAAGCTATCTGTTGATCAACAAATTATCAGATATCAATATAGATATAATTAACAATGATGTTGTGATTGTTGAATATCCTTCAATAAAAGAGAATCCAATACCTAAAAACTTATTACAAACCGCTTCTTTTAATTTGATATTACTCGACGCAAAAAAACAATGGAAAGGTAGCGATCAGTTAATTTTTGATGAGATAACAAGACTTTCAAAAGATGTTCCGATTATGATTCTATTAACAAATGTAAGCCATGCTGTAGTAGAAAATATAACAGGAATAAAACCGCTAAAAAAGGATATCGAAGCCAATAATTAATACATTAGCCAGAAATGAGCAAACCCTCAGACATATATTCCAAATTTTATGATAAATATTTTTATCTAGGGCTCTTTCTTGGACTACTGATTATATTAGGAACAACTATATATACACGGAACTTTATTAGCGGGATATTATTCGCCTGTATACCAACAACATGCCTTATCTTATTCTGTTTTTTCAAATTTCCTCAATCGCTTCTGATGATTCTATTCATAGTTAATTACATAATTATGGGTATCAGCCGGTACGGACCAAGTATTCCCGGAGGAATGGTAATAGATGCTTTATTGGCATTCATATTATTTATTCTATTTTTCCGTACGGTATTCTTTTCTGTCGATTATTGGAAAAGATTTAATAATCCATTGACATATATCTCTCTTTTTTGGCTTATTTATTGTATTATGGAAATCTTGAATCCATATACAACGATTGAGCTTTGGATGACTTCTGTCAGGGGACTGGGATTTTATTTATTCTTATTTATAGTTGTTACCACGGCTTTATTCAAACGCTATAAAGATCTGAAAAAGGTGCTCCTTCTATGGGGAATACTTACAATTTTTGCTGTATTAAAAGCTATCATTCAAAAATTTATAGGATTTGATTCGGCTGAAAACCATTGGCTGTATGTTGAAGACGGAGCTAGAACACATGTTATTTATTCGGGTATTCGATATTTTTCATTTTTCACTGATGCTGCTAACTTTGGTTGTAGCATGGCTTTATCCATGGTTGTATTCTCGATAAGTGCATTATATATCAAAAGTAAAAAGGTTAAAGTGTTTTTCTTTATTGTAGCTATTTTGGCTGGTTATGGTATGCTTATATCGGGAACTAGAACAGTTTTAGCGATATTATTTGTGGGATATGCAACCTTTATTCTAATATCAAAGCTCGAAAAAGTTATTATTGGAGGCACATTTCTTATATTATCCTTATTTATTTTCCTAAATTTCACCAATATTGGGCAAAGTAACGCAGATATACGTCGTATGAGAACTGCTTTTCATGGAGCCGAAGATGCGTCTTTCAATGTAAGGATTGAAAATCAGAAAAAGATGCGGGAGTTCATGCCTAACCATCCTTTTGGAATTGGTATAGGAAAAGCGAAACACACGGATTCAAACGATCACATGTATGGATTAGCTACAGATTCTTCCCTTATTTATGTATGGATAGAAACAGGTATTGTTGGCCTCATTCTTTTTATTTCTATTTTTCTATTTGTACTAGCAAGAGGAATATATGATATATTGTTTCGTATCAAGAATAAAGAACTTAAAGGCATAATGAGTGCTCTAATAGCAGGTCTATCAGGGATTTTAATTGCATCTTATGGAAATGAGGTTCTACAACAGTTTCCTACCGGACCGATTTTATATATGTGTATGGCATTCATCATGATGGGACGGTATTTTGATAAAGAGATCGAAAATAAAGAAGCCGAAAATAACAAGTTGTCCTCTAAGAATGAATATACCTCTATCTAATTAAGGTTTAGCATAAGGATATGAATGATGTATATATATCTATAGTAAGCGTTAACTACAATGGGATGAATGATACATGCCATATGATAGATAGCTTAATGCAAAATTTGTCAGACGTATCCTATGAAATCATTATAGTGGATAATGCTTCTCTAAAAGATGAAATTACTGAGATACAAGCAAAATATAGGAACATACATTGTATAAGCAGTAATTCAAACTTAGGTTTTGCAGGAGGCAATAATTTAGGTATAATCGAGGCTAAAGGAAAATATGTCTTATTATTGAATAATGATACATATATTAAAGATGATTCATTATTAAGTCTCGCAGAATTTTTAGATTCAAACGCAACAGTAGGAGCAGTTTCTCCTAAAATAAAATTTGCAGACTCCAATACTATTCAGTTTGCAGGCTATACAGATTTATCTCAAGTCACATTGAGAAATAGCCTTATAGGTTTTGGTGAGCCTGATCTTGGGCAATACGATACACCAGCCAAATCTCCATTCCTGCATGGAGCTGCGATGATGCTTAGGCGAGATATTATAAAAAAAGTAGGTCTAATGCCGGAAATATATTTTTTGTATTACGAAGAGTTAGACTGGTGCGAACAAATAAAAAAAAATGGATTTGAATTGTGGTATAATCCTCAAGCTGTAGTATTTCATAAAGAAAGTCGGAGCGTAGGACAAAATAGTCCTTTGCGATGTTATTATATGACACGCAACAGATTACTGTATGCATGGAGGAACAGAAGAGGAATAATTCGATTAGTGGCTATACTATATCAATTTCTTATCGCTAATCCTAAAGGTATATTTACCTACACATTGAATGGACGTCTCGATCTAGTTAGAGCTTCTATAAGGGGAATGATTAATTTTACTAATATGAAAAAAACTTTATGATCCTCATTAATATAGTTGATTCAATATTATTTGTATTGATGTTATTTTCTGTTTTGTATCTTCTTATTTTTGCAATAGCTTCGCTAAATAAGAAAAAGATACAATACCCTGAAACAGACAATAAACTCAAATATGTTATTCTTTTTCCGGCGTACAAAGAAGATAAGGTTATAGTATCATCCGTAAAATCCTTCCTTGCGCAAGATTATCCTAAAAGTTATTTCGATGTTGTTGTTATTTCGGATCAGCTAAAAGATGAAACAAACGAAGAACTTTCACAATTACCTATTAAGCTGCTTATTGCAAATTACGAAGACAGTACAAAAGCAAAAGCTTTAATTTTTGCTCTTGACAATTTAAGTAAAGATAATTATGATGTTGTAGCAATAATAGATGCGGACAATACGGTAAGTGCTAATTTTTTGAATGAAATAAATAAAGTATTTTTCTTTGGTATAAGAGCCCTACAGGTTCACCGCATAGCAAAAAATCCGGAGACAGACATGGCTATCTTAGATGCCGCGAGCGAAGAGATAAACAATTCTTTTTTCAGGAGCGGGCATATACGGTTAGGCTTATCGTCTGCTCTTAGTGGATCAGGAATGGCATTCGAATACAAATGGTTTAAAAAGAATATTAAAAACATATCTTCTGTAGGAGAAGACAAAGAATTGGAGCTACAATTATTACGACAGGGTATATATATTGATTATCTGGAAGATGTATTTGTATATGATCAGAAAGTACAGAATCAACAAGTCTTTTATAATCAACGACGACGATGGATGGCTTCTCAATACGAAAATTTGGCAAAAGGAATAAAATATATTTCAGAAGCATTGAGTACAGGAAATATCGATTTATTTAATAAACTTATACAATGGGCTATGCTCCCTCGATTGATTTTATTGGGATTAATATTCGTTCTTGCAGTTCTATTTTTGTTTATTAATATATTTTGGTCTATAAAATGGTGGATATTGCTAATGTTTATGTGCTTATCTCTAGCCATTGCTATCCCGGATGAAATGGTTAATGAGCGTTTGATTAAAATACTCAGAAAATTGCCTAAGCTTTTTATTTTAATGGTTATTAATCTATTCAGAATGAAAGGCGCAAAAAAGAAATTTATACACACAGAACATTGACATTAAGAATAGTAAATGAAGATTGCGATTGAAGCACAACGTATATTTCGAAAGAAGAAACATGGAATGGATATTGTCATTCTAGAAGCTTTGAAGGAAATACAAAGACAAGATACCTCTAATGAGTATTATATATTCGTTGCACCGGGACCAGACAAGTGTTTAGAAAAAACCTCAAATTTTCATATAATAGAAGTAAAATGTCCGTCCTATATATTATGGGAGCAAATAGGACTGCCTCGTGCTATATCTAAAATAAAACCCGATGTGCTGCACTGTACAAGTAATACTGCACCTCTGTTTGTAAATGTACCGTTGATAGTAACATTACATGATATAATATTTTTAGAAAAGAAACAAAGTTCGAATAAGTCTCTATACCAAAATTTAGGACGCATATATAGAAAACTTGTTGTACCTCGAATATTATCTAAAAGCAAGAAAATCATCACCGTATCAGATTTTGAACGCGAAAACATTTGTAAAAAAACAAATACGCCATCATCTAAGGTAGTCACTATTCACAATGGATATAATAAGCGATTTCATTATATACCAAACTATCATAATGTTACAAACAAATATATAGAAGATGACAACTATATTTTATTCTTTGGGAACACAGATCCTAAAAAAAACACTTCGCGAACAATAAAAGCTTATGCTCTATATCTCGAGAAATCCGATTATAAAAGACCTTTATTGATTTTAGATATTAATAAATCTATTATTGAAGAAATTCTCAAGAAGGAAAATATAGAGCACATAAAACCTTTTGTACACTGTCCAGGGTATATAAATAATTCAGATCTACCATATATATACAATGGAGCATTTGTTTTCATTTACCCATCATTGAGAGAAAGTTTTGGACTACCAATACTCGAGTCGATGGGCTGCGGAACCCCTGTTATTGTATCCAATACATCGGCTATCCCCGAAGTAGCAGGTGAGGGAGCTTTATACACAGATCCATATAACGAACAAGATATTGCTAATAAGCTGCTACTTATAGAAAATGATAAAGAAATGTATCAAAAATTAGTTGAATACGGAAGAGTAAGAGTTAATTCGTTTTCGTGGGAAAATACAGCTAGAGAATTATTAAATGAATATAAATCATAAAAATGAATATATCTCTTTTAAAAGAAAAATTAAAAAAAAATAGAACGATCAAGAGTTTTATTATAAAATTAATATCTCCATCATTGAATCCCAGACCTCGATTATGGGTTCGTTTATTAGTAAACCCTTGGGTTCACAAAAAAGGTAAGGGGTGTAAAATAAGACAAAGGAGGTCTAGAATAGATGTATTCCCTTGGAATAAATTCAATCTAGGCGACAATGTGTTAATCGAAGACTTCACAACGATTAATAATGGAGCTGGAGATGTAATAATAGGTAATAACTCGCGTATAGGAATTGGTTCTGTAATCATTGGACCTGTAACTCTTGGAAATAAAGTCGGATTGGGACAACATGTTTTTATTGCCGGATTTAATCATGGATATGCCGATGCCTCTATAGACTCTAATGAACAAGATTTAGTTAAGAGTACAGTAATTATCGAAGACGAATCTCATATCGGTTCAAATTCTGTAATATTAGCTGGAGTTCATATTGGTACACGTGCACAAATCGGAGCAGGAAGCGTTGTAACAAAAGATATACCGTCATACTGTGTAGCCGTAGGAAATCCCGCACGAGTTATAAAAAAATTTGATTTTCAAAAAAAAGAATGGGTAAGGATGTAATTAAGCCAAAAGTAAGTGTTATCATACCTGTTTATAATACAGGAAAATATGTAGAAGAATCGGTTCGTTCAATTATAAATCAGACGCTACCTGAATTAGAAATTATAATTATTAATGATGGATCTACGGATAACAGTTTGCAAGTAATAACTCTATTGCAAGACATTGACAAGCGTATATTTATTCATTCTCAAGAGAATCAAGGGCTGTCATCTGCTCGAAATCAAGGACTAAATTATGCCAATGGAGAATACATCTATTTTATGGATAGTGATGATATACTGGATACAAACGCATTAAAAGTCTGTTATGAAAGATGTGTATCAGAACAACTTGATTTCGTTTTTTTTGATGCAATAACATTTACAGATAGCAATATACAAGCACCAATATCTTATAATAGAAAAGAGAAGATTACAAGTGAAATTAAAACGGGATTACAAAGTTTAAACACATTGCTCGAGACTTCAGGCTATAGATCTTCGGTCTGTCTTCTATTTATAAAGCATAATTATATAACTTCTTTATCCTTAAATTTCCTACCAGGAATAATACATGAGGATCAACTATTTACAGCAAAGTTATACACTCAGGCACAAAGAGTAGCGTATATCCCTGAAGCATTCTTTCACAGACGATTTCGCCCCGATTCAATTATGACTAAACAATATACGATCTTTAATGTTAGGAACTATTTTATAGTCGTAGATGAACTTATAAAATTTGCATCCGGGCAAAATGAAATTATAAAAAAAACAATAAATAAAACTATTCGGTCCTTTTTTGATCCTGCTATATATATGGCCAATATATTTAGATGGTACGAACGCTTTAGTATTGCCAAGACTTGCTTTCTTCACTATCGTAAATATATATCAGTTAAGTCATGGCTCGTCCTTCTTTTTCCTTGGCTAATAAAATTAAAATCATATACAAAATAATAATTAATCCAAGTGTCATTAAAAAAAGATTTATTTACAGGTGTCACATATAATGCAATATCTAAATACAGTGGTATTATTGTATCATTAATTGTTTCTGCTGTATTAGCTAGACTTATTACCCCTCAAGATTTTGGTCTAATAGCGATAGCTATGGTTATCATTACTTTTTTTAGTGTTTTTAGCGATTTAGGATTAGCGCCTGCAATAATCCAGAATAAAAGTTTAACTAAAGAAAATTTATCCGATATCTTCTCCTTTACTGTTTGGTTGGGGATAATTATTTCTCTTGGGTTCTTTTTTTCATCGTGGGCTATAGCGTCTTATTATGAAAAAAACGATCTTATCAACATATGTCAGATATTGTCTGTAAATTTATTCTTTGTTACAGTTAATATTGTTCCGAGCGCATTACTGTACAGAAATAAGGAATTTAAATTCATTGCCTTTCGAACATTTGTAGTTCAATTTCTAGGTGGATTTATATCTATAATTGCGGCCTTAAATGGAGCTGGATTATATGCTTTGCTTATTAATCCGATCTTTTCAAGTGCAACTCTATTTATTGTTAACATATTGCGTTATCCTCAAAAGATGAAGATTATATTTAATATTTCTTCATTGAAGATTATACTTTCTTACTCCTCTTATCAGTTTCTGTTCAATCTAATAAATTACTTTAGTAGGAATCTTGACAAATTACTTATCGGGAAATATATGGGAATGTCTTTGCTCGGATATTATGAAAAATCATATCGTCTAATGATGTTACCATTACAAAATATAACCTATGCCATAACACCTGTTATGCATCCTATTTTTTCAGACTTTCAGAATGACCTTAAAAAATTATCATTCTCTTATCTCAAAGTTGTCCGTCTTTTAGCTTTCATTGGGTTTCCTTTGTCTATACTACTTTGGTTCACAGCAAGAGAGGCTGTATTAATAGTATTTGGCGATCAATGGATAAACTCTATACCTGTATTTCAGATTCTATCCTTATCTGTCGGAATACAAATTATATTATCTACATCCGGTGCTATTTTTCAAGCAGCTAATGCAACAAAATTATTATTCATAAGTGGACTGTTATCTTCTATATTAAATGTTTCAGGAATATTAATCGGAATATTTATATTTAATTCGCTTATTGCAGTTGCATGGTGCATCACAATTACATTTACTATGAATTTTATTCAATGTTACTATATCATGTACCGATACACTTTAAAGACAAGTATTATTAATTTTGTGAAACAATTCATATCTCCAATAATTCTTAGTATCATTCTATTTTCAATTCTACTATTTATATCTCAGTTAATAACAATATCAAACATATTTATAAGTGCTTTGTTTAAAAGTTTAATATTTATGCTTATATACAGCCTTTATATACAGCTAACAAAAGAAATTGATATTTGTGGTAAATTAAAAAATAAAATGAGATGAAACTATTATACCTGATTTTTCATGGGTTTGAGGCATATAACGGCATCAGTAAAAAAATACACTATCAGGTTAGTGCTTTGAAAAAGTGTGATGTAGAGACACGTCTATGCTATATTCATATTGAGAATGATGGTTATCAGAGACGAATGATAGATGATCAGGTTCTTGAAAATATTGGGCATGGAATTAAAGCCAAAATAAAGAAAAGAGTTGACTATTCTGCGATATTAAATTATATAGAAAAGAACAACATCAACTTGATTTATATTAGATCATATCACAATGCAAATCCGTTTTTAATTTCCTTTGTTAAGCAAGCGGCTAAAGTAGGGGTGAAAACATTACTCGAAATCCCTACCTATCCATACGACAACGAATACATCAACAGTTCTTTGCCGACTCGCCTACAGCTACTTACAGATAAACTCTTTCGCCGCAAACTAGCTCATAATATATTCAGAATTGTGACATTTTCAAACGAAACAAATATATTTGGAGCAAAAACAATTAATATATCGAATGGTATAGACTTCGATGCTATAAAAATAAAAGAGCCGACAAATAGTAATCCGAATATAATTACTCTGATAAGCGTAGCTGAAATTCATGTTTGGCATGGATTCGACCGTTTACTAAAAGGATTAACCGAATATTATAAAGTGAAACAAGATGTCGAAGTTCGGTATGAAATTGTTGGGTACGGAGATGAACGAGAAATCTCGAAATTGAAAAATTACATAATCCAGAATAAATTGGAGAACTATGTCACCTTTCACGGTCCACAATATGGAGATAGCTTAGATAGCTTGTTTAATCAAGCATCAATAGGAATTGCCAGCCTGGGACGTCATCGAAGTGGAATCACCAATATAAAGACTCTAAAAAACCGAGAATACGCAGCAAGAGGCATTCCATTTATCTACTCCGAAGTAGACAATGATTTTGAAGAAAAACCTTATATTATGAAAGTAAGTGCTGACGAATCACCAATAAATATCCTTGACGTGATTGCATTTTATGAAAAAGTAAAAACAATACCTGCTATAGAAATACGCAACTCTATCAATAATCTTTCATGGAAGAATCAGATGGAAAAGGTTATTTTAGCTTGTAAATAAACGATTTGAATTGTTGTTTCTATGATTTTAATTATTGTATTCTGCCTATTTGCATTCATTATTTTCTATACTTACTTAGGGTATGGCATCTTAATTTGGTTTCTGGTAAAAATCAAAGAAATTTTTAAACCCCGAAGCAAAAATAAGTTGCAAGAAGTAGAGTTACTCGATGTTACCTTACTGATCGCAGCTTATAATGAAGAAAACGTTGTGGTCGAAAAAATGGCCAATATAGAGTCTTTAAATTATCCAGAGGAAAAGCTCCATGTTGTCTGGGTTACTGATGGTAGTACAGACAGTACAGTAGAAATGCTAAAGTCGTATCCTAATATAAAAATCTTACATGAATCTGAACGTGAAGGCAAAACTGCAGCCTTAAACAGAAGCATGTCTTACATAGATACTCCTATTGTTATATTTACAGATGCAAATGCTATACTAAACACTCAAAGTATAAATGAGATAGTATCACTATTTGCAGACAGTAAAGTCGGTTGTGTAACAGGAGAAAAAAGGGTAAATATAGAATCAAAGGATAACGCATCGTCTAGTGGCGAAGGATTTTATTGGCGCTACGAATCTGTATTAAAAAGCTTAGACTCTCGTTTATACTCTGTAGTTGGTGCTGCGGGTGAGTTATTTGCCATAAGACGTGATTTGTTTGAATATATTCCAAAAGATACAATTCTTGATGATTTCGTCTTGTCTCTAAGAATAGCACAAAAAGGTTATCGCATAGCATATTGTTCCGAAGCATATGCTATGGAATATAGCTCCGATTCGATGATAGAAGAAGAAAAAAGAAAAGTAAGAATTGCAGCAGGAGGACTACAAGCTGTATGGAGATTATGTCCATTACTTAATATTTTCAGATACGGGCTACTAAGCTTTCAGTATATATCCCATCGCGTGTTGAGATGGACCATAACACCTTTGGCTCTTTTTGCTCTATTACCTCTTAATGTATTACTTTGTATACAAACCTACCCTACTTGTACATTGCCTGCTATATTATTAATATTACAAGTTATTTTCTACTTATTAGGTTTTGTAGGATATACACTTGCTAAAAAGGAGATAAAAAATAAAGTGCTGTTTATTCCATATTATTTTCTTTTTATGAACTTAAATGTCATAAAGGCATATTCTTATTTAAAGAAAAGAAGTAATAGCGGAATATGGGAGAAAGTTAAAAGAAAATCTACTCAAAATAGTTAAATTGGAAAAATCAAGATACCAAGAAAGAACCGAATTATAGAGGCTCACTACATTTATTACAACTACCTTTTATTAATATCTCACATTCGTCAGATTTAAATCCTTCCAGTAAGTTATACTTTTTTAAAGATATATTATCGAGACAAGTTATTGAATGACAACTTTTACAATAAAAATGAGCATGATCTTTTTTATTGCCTGAAAGATGAATATCATTCAGTACATATTTTGTTATGTTATCAACTGTAATTTTATGTATGATTTCAGTTTCCAATAATGTTTGAACAGTGCGATAAAAAGTTATACGATCGTAAAGATCTCCCATCTCCATCTTTATATCACCCTCGGTTAAAGAAATACTCCTCTTTTGCAAAATATTAATCAGCATAACTCGCTGAGCTGTTTTCTTTAAACCCTTATTTCTGAGTATATCTATTGCATTCATAATATCAATATTTATAGGTAAACAAAAGTACCACAAAATCACAGACCACACAAATTGATTATATATTAATATTGAAACAATGTTGCATTTAAATAAAATTTATATCTTTGCTGTCTCCTAGTCAAAATTCATATTCGGTGTGAGGCAATATAAAGTAAATAAAATTATCTTGGCGTGGCTATTAGCGGCTATCTTCATAACCCCGCTTATAGTTAAGGGTATTCATATTTATAAATATGAGTGCTACGAAGAACATTGTTCACATGCTAACGATAAACATAAACATAAACCTCAACATAATAGTAATACATGTCAGGTTTGTAAACTCACGTTATCTTTATTTACTGAAGCTAGTTTTCGCATTTCGGATACAATACAAATAATATATACTAGCCGGATATATTCCTTATATCTGGAAAATGGATATAACTCGATAACCCAACTCAATTATCTACGAGCACCACCCTCTATTAAAAACATATTTTCCTCCGGGATAATTCTATCCCAACTTTATTCGTAAATTATTTTAATAAAATAAAAACAAATACCTATATGCATATCCGAATTATTCGGGTTATGCTCTTGCTGCTATTTGTATTGCCTTTGTATAGTCAAGAATCAGATTCTATCAAACAGGTAGAGTTAGAAAGTATTACTATAACTGCAACATCTTATAAGACATCGAGTAAACTTAATTCAGCTCTGTCGATAGAAGTAGCAGAAAAGGATTTTTTAAGAAGTCACTTTACAGGCAATCTTATGCAAGCACTAGAGCATATACCGGGAGTCCGTTCTATGGATATTGGTTCCGGATTTTCGAAACCCATGATAAGGGGAATGGGATTCAATCGCATTTCTGTAACCGAAAATGGAATTAAACAGGAAGGCCAACAATGGGGAAGCGATCACGGCTTAGAGATTGACGCGTTTAATATCGAACGAGTCACTGTCCGCAAAGGGCCATCCTCACTCCTTTATGGGAGCGATGCAATGGGAGGCGTTGTAGAAATAACACAAGGTCCCCCACCCTTTGATAATCAGATTTTTGGTGCAGCTATGGTACTAGGCAAAAGTGTAAATGAAACATTCGGGGGTTCTGTATTATTAGGTCTGAAAAAAAATGCATGGTATACAAAGTTTCGATATTCCGAACAGCGTTTTGGAGATTATCGCATACCGACAGATACCATTGTTTATCTTACTCAGAAAGTACCAATATATAATCGGAAGTTGAAGAATACAGCCGGTATTGAGCGTAATATAAGTTCATACACCGAATACCGTAGCGGAAAGTATTATTCGAATTATTCAATCAGTAATGCCTATCAAAAAATAGGATTTTTTCCCGGAGCACATGGCATACCTGATATATCCCGTGTACAGGACGATGGGGATGATCGTAATATTGAATTACCATATAGCAAAGTAAATCATTTGAAAATAACATCGCGACAGCAATATATATGGGATAAACTCATTGGATATTGGGATGTTGGATATCAGAAGAATCACAGGGAAGAGTGGAGTAAATTTCATACACATTATGGAACACAAGCACCTCCGGATAAAAATCCGGATCAGGAATTGGTTTTCACCCTGGATACATATAGTTCTTCTATCAAGTTGAAAACAATAGCCTCAGCCACATGGGAATATAATGTCGGGCTTGATATTCAATATCAACAAAACCGTATATCTGGATATTCGTTTCTCTTACCCAAGTACAATAGATTTACAAGTGGAGTATTTGGTCTTGCTACATGGCGACCATCACAGCAGCTTAGCTTTAGTGGAGGTATTCGCTACGATCATGGGAATATTGACATATCGGCTTATAATGATCCTTACCTAGAAACATATCTGCAAGAAATGGGATATGAGGACGAACTGATAAAGCAATATAAGTGGCGTAGCTATCCAGTAAATCGCAACTTTGGAGACTTTTCTGGATCGCTCGGTATTATATGGAATCCAAATATTTATCATCTTGTAAAAGCGAATATAGGACACAGCTTTCGGCTTCCCGGTACAAATGAGTTAGCAGCAAATGGAGTACATCATGGTACGTTCAGACACGAGCAAGGAGACCCATCGCTTAATTCAGAAAGAGGATGGCAGCTGGATGCATCTTACTTATATGAAAACAAGAGCATTGCTTTTTCCATCACTCCGTTCTTTAGCTGGTTTAGCAATTACATTTTTCTGAAACCAACAGGCGAGTGGTCTGTACTTCCTCATGCGGGACAGATATATCGATATACGGGTGCTGAAGCTATTTTTGCAGGAACGGAAATATCTTTCAGTATAGACTTGTTCCCACATCTGAATTATTCTTTCACAGGTGAGTACGTATATACTTACAACCTTGATGAGAATACTCCTTTAAGTTTCTCGCCACCGGCATCTATGCGAAATACAATAACATGGAAAAAGAATCAATTCCAAATACATGCCGAACTGTATAGCATTGCCAATCAGAATAGAGTGTCAAAGAACGAAAGGCCAACATCAGGAACCAATTTAATTAATCTCGGAGGAAATATAAGCATTCCGATATATAACAAAATGGTAGATATCAGTTTATCAATGCGAAATCTATTGAATACTAAATATTATAACCACTTAAGTTTTTACAGAAAAGTTGAGATTCCAGAACCGGGACGCAACTTTCAATTATCAATTAAAATACCTTTTAAAAGTAAATTAAAATGAGAACAATTATTAAAATCCTATTCCTATCAATTATTAGTATAATAACATCTATATCATTTACATCTTGTAGTAATGATAACGATGGAGATACAACTCCACCTGTGATCAATCTAACGGCTCCGACAGAAGGCGCTGTATTAAAGATTGGATCAGATATTCATTTCGACATGGAATTATCCGACAATGAAATGTTATCTTCTTATAAAGTAGAGATACATAACAACTTCGATGGTCATAACCATACAAAATCATTAAAAGCCGAAGACAGTACTACCGCATTTGCTTTTCAGAAAACATGGAGTGTAACTGGACAAAAAACAGCCAAGATACATCATCATGAAATAATCATACCGGAAAATGCAACCCCTGGTAATTATCACTTAATGGTATATTGTACTGATGCCGCTGGGAACGAATCGTATGTTGCACGTAATATTGTATTAAGTCACGACGGAGAAGATGGTGACCATGATCATGATCACTAGATAAAAGCCCCTTTATAAGTAAAACCTCAGTATAAATCAATAAACTATACTGAGGTTTTCTTTTGAACTCAACAATTTTATTTACAGCAAAGAAAACTCTTATACAATAACTTAACAAGTATTTTATTTGTAATTCAGATTCTAAATCAAAGAAAAGGTTAGTTCAGACACGCCATTTCCAATCTCAATAGAAGATTTTGATTTTTCCAAAGCAAGCCCATTTACTTTACTCTTATGAGCATTAGCTGGTACGATAACTGTTCCACGGCATCCCACCGGAAGTGTAACATTCATTTTCAACACAACACCTTCCAGCGACCAATCAACCGACACTTTTCCATACGGTGAGTTTACGGATGTTTTTGCCCACGTAACACCTTCAGGGATCTGAGGTTCGATATATACATGCTTATAGCCCGGATTTTTCTCATCAGTACGAATACCCCCCAATGCCTGATAGAACCAAGAACCTATAGCGTTATAGCAATTATGAATACGGCTTCTCTCACCGCTCCAGTATTCCCATGTAGTAGAAGCTCCATTATCTATCATCTGCAGATAGCCCGGATAGTCACGCTTTTTCAACATGGAATACATAAAGTCTGCCGATTTGTTTTCTATAGCCCATCTGGTAAGAATAGAAACACCCACCAATCCGACTGCTATATGATCATTGTATTTCTCTTTTGTTTCTCTGAATAGTTGATCTTTCACTTTATCATAAACGTCCGAAGGCGTTACTCCTACAAGCATTGGATACGACATATCAAGCTGTGAGCCTGTAGAGTACATGTTCTTATTAGCATCAAAAAACGTTTTATGCAGTAGCTGATCTAAAATGACTTTTCGCTGAGCAAAATCTTTTGCTTCATCAGGTTTATTGAGCACTGTGGCTATTTTTTCCATTATACCGAAGCAATCACTTACAAAACAATTGTTCACGAGATTTATAGATAATTCCGACCCCGAATCGACACCTATCGGAGCTAGCCAATCGCCTAAAAACCAATCGCGGTAAGGTGTATCCGGCCAACGCTTCAGTAGGCCATCGACTGTATATTTTTCTACATATTTCAACCATTCCTTCATCGCAGGGTAATATTGCTCTATCAGTCTGGAATCATTATAGTTGACGTAAATTCTCCACGGTGCAACGATAAAAAATCCACACCAATACGGGCCACCTCCACCCGCTCCGGGATTAGGGGCAACATGGGGCAGACTTCCACCTTCGCGCATAGAGTCATCCCAAGCTTGCAGCCAGTTCATAAACAGAGGCGATACATCATACATTGTTTGAAGTGTCTCCAACGACGAATTACCGTCCCCGCCATATCCGGCTCGCTCTAAATGGGGACAATCCACCATATAACCAGAGAAAGTAAGGCAACGCATCGTGTATTTAATCATATTATGAATCGCATTCAGGTCGGGATCGGAGCATTCAAAAGATGACCTATCACGATAGTCGGTATGTATAAGATATGCCTTTATATCTTCTTTTACAGGTTTTTCCTTCAAATGCGAAACTCTTACATACTGAAAAGCATGATGATTAAATTTATTTTTGAACACTTCTTTACCCTCACCGGCAGCGATATAAATATCACTTTGTCCCTGATCTAGAAAATTGCCATCCTTATCCAAAAAATCAGTATATTCGAGTAGAATTTCATGTCCTTCAGGTAATTTTGGAAAATGAATTTCAAACCAACCATTCAAAGGTTTTCCCATATACACAAGCCATGTACTATCACTCAATTGCTTTATATTTTTAGGTATAAATATTTCTTGTATCTTATTTGGTTGAGTCATTTCGGGCGAGGCCTTGTGTCGGGGCAGATCAACTTCCTCTACCCGAGACCATGTCATACGATTAAGAGTACTTGACGATAAATCAATCGGAGTGTGCTTACGATCAAGACGTTCACCTTTGAATTGTAAGGCTTGCCATGTGCCTGTATCCATATATCCACTCTCAGACCCTAGCCACGAAGAATCTGTAGTTAATATAGTATTCCAATTTTTGTTGTGTAAAATATCCAATTGAGCCTTTACAAGTGGACCATCATGATCGGTACCGAATGTTGTTTTCTTATACCAGCCACTACCAAGCCAGATAACTAATTCGTTCTCTCCATTCTTCAGATAACTACTTACATCGTATGTTACAATTAATGATCTCTTGTTCAATTGCGAAACTGCGGGAGAAAGAACATCATCACTCACTTTCTTGCCATTGATATATAGCTCGTGATAGCCTAATGAGTTGATATGTAAAAATGAAGTTCCTGTATTCTCAATCCTAAACTTTTTCCTTAACAAAGGTGTGTGTGTGTTTCCTGCACCCACAGGCAAGCCGATATAGCTGCCTTGCATTTTATCATTACCCACTATTCCGATTCCAAACCGTGCAATATCGCTCCAATCTGAAGCTTCACCTTTATCATTCCATATACGAACTCGCCAATAACATAACAACCTAGATGATAAAGGACTTCCATTATAAGAGACCATTACCGACGAGGAAGAACGCACTTTTCCCTGATTCCACAAATCAGCTTTATTATTCAAAAGAGCAATACTGTCCGATGCTACTTGTATTTCATAAAACCGTTGTTGCATTTGTCCTTTGGAATATACTATCTTCCAACTAAAATGAGGATTTACATTATCTATAGCATTCGGATTTATCAGATTCTCACACCTTAGGTCTGTAATACCGATCAAGGAGCGGGCATTACAGATCGGGTGTATAAGCATCGATATAATTATCAAAAAAATATAATAGTATGGTTTTCCCATGATTTAAGTATTTATTCTTTTTTCTTTTCGGGATCATATACAGCTACAGCCACCCGCGAATCGGCACATCCATAGTATAAATACCATTTTTTACCATAAAACACTAACCCTTCAATAAACACCGTTCCGGCAGGATACTGTCCGCTTTTTTCAAAATCAGCTTGGGGAGTATAGAAAGGCTTATCAAGTTGCCCGAGTAGCTTAGTCGGATCTTTCGAATCAAATAAAGCTTGCCCTGCACAATAAGAATTTGCAGTATACAAAGTATCACCTTCAATTCCGTCTGCATTCTTACCATTATATAGCAATAAGATTCCCTTGTCTGTCATTACGGCCGGAGGGCCACATTCGGTAAGCGAGCTATCAAACTTTCCTTTACGAGGCTCTATTACTTTCAGAAAATCTCCGCTTTCAGTTAATAAAGGAGTCCAGTTTATCAGGTCTTCTGACGTTGCTACATTTACAAATTTCTCACCCCAGTACATCCAATATTTCCCATCAATTTTAGCGATGACCTGTTTTCCGTCTACTAGTCTGGTAACAACTGATGCTGATTTCGAAAAATCATCTTTAAATCTCCCATTATAAGCTTTTGTAAATACTGGTCCATGTTTCTCCCATGTATGTAAATCTCGGGTAGTAGCTACCGCCAAACGAGCTTGTTTTCTATTCCATTGCGTATAAAACATAACATACATACCATCTTCAGTCATTGCCAAACGTGGATCTTCACAACCACCGGGCCACTCTAGCTCTTTTTGATTATCATTGTCAGGGTAGAATGCTGGTATAGATTTTCGTTGAAAATGAAGCCCATCTTCCGACCAAGCATATCCTAAGCGGGATGTACGTCCACCTATACCCTGCCCCGACTTATCTTCTGCACGGTAAAGTACTACTATTTTACCATCGTAGATAGTTGCTGCGGGATTGAAGGTATCATTCGATTCCCAATCAACAGAGTCTTTTGTTATCGGACAATAAAAACGGGTTGTGCTATCAGGTGAAATAATCGGATTAATACCTTCAGGACGCTGAAAATCAGTCCATGCCCAATCTGGAAACTCCGAAACCTTTTCCGAAACTTTTTTCTCTTTACAAGAGATCAATGTAACCACTGTTACAAAGAGAATTACTTTAAAAATACTGTTTTTCATTGATTTATATTTTAATTATTTTTCTATTTGCATGATTCAAAAATATGAGAGTTACATACGCTTAAAAAGTGACACTATCAAAAATCACATATAAGCATCATAATCAAATAGATATCCCAAAAAAGGTGACAAAAGTGACAGATTTAAAGCATATTTTTAAATGTTACTTTATTTAAATATAAAGCTCTTATTATCTGTATTATATAGATAAACAAAAACAAATAAAGTTACGATCGTATCTATTCAACAGGAAACTATCTGTCACCTTATTTTTCACCATATACTACTCAAATCTCTATGGAAACGAAGGAGCGTCGACCTTAGTTCCCCATTGCAAATTGGGCTTATCCGAAGTAGAATATTCAAGTGTGGCTCCGTTAGATATATCATCCCAATTTATCCATGTATTATCATAAGGTTTACCATCGAAGTTCAAAGAACGGATATAAATCTCTTTTTCTGAACCTCCTTTTATCAATAAATCTCCTTTTTTAAGGTGTACTCTTATCGATTTAAAAATGGGTGTATTAATTGAAAAGCCTCCAACACCTGGGATTTCAGGATACAATCCTATACATGCAAAAACGTACCATGCCCCCATCGTACCCAAATCATCATTACCGGGAAGTCCATCTACCTGATTGAAGTATTGTTCATTCAAAATACGGTTTACTACTTTCTGTGTTTTATCCGGGCGTCCGGCCCAGTTATATATCCAAGGAATATGAAAACTCGGTTCGTTGCCCGAAGCAAACCAATCGTCATTATAGCCTGCATCCAATCGTCTAAACAAATCGTCGAGACGAACTACAGCATTCGTTTTCCCTCCTACCAGCTCTATTAATCCTCCAAGATTATACGGAACCATCCAAAAATAGTTTTTATATGTAGACTCACGGAAATCATCCCCTAGTGATTTCCACGAACCATCTGCATTACGTGATTGCAACCACCCTGTTGCAGGATTATATAGATTTTTCCACGAACGGGCAAAATGGAAATACCGCCAACTGGCAAATTCATCACCACAGGCATATAAAGCAAATCGGGCTATAGCAAAATCAGCAGAAGTATACTCCAGTTGTTCAGAAGCATTATAGTATCCTTTATCAAGATATTGTTTCAACCCGGGACGCACTTCTACCTTCTGAGACATAGAGCGCGAAACCTCTGCTCCATGCTGCATTATTTTAAAAATAGGCTTCGGGTTATAATTCCTTGCACCAAAAGCCCAAGCATTCGAAATTAGTATAGGAGTAGGGTCTCCTTGCATGATACCGGTTTCCACATTTGCCATCACCCAACGGGGAAAGCCTTCGCCACCTGTTTGTTCGGCAAACAACTGGTGAGAAATCACAACATCGGATGCCACATCGGGGTCAAGCATAGCAAGCAACTGTATCTGAGTACGGTATGTATCCCAGTTGCTAAAAGATGTATAATGCTTCGATTTACTTTTATGTACCTTAAAATCAGCACCCATATATTCTCCATTCGTATCACTACATACATTGGGATGAATAAGAGCTCTATATAGATGCGTGTAAAACTGAGTTATGCGTTCGGGATTTGTGCCCTCAACCTCTATCTTACCTAAATATTTATTCCATTTTATTTCGGCCTGATTTTTAATGACATCAAAATTCCATGCTGAATTCTCAGCTCTCAGATTTCCTCTTGCATTCTCAACCGATACATACGAAACGCCTATTTTATATTGTATTACTTTATTCTTACTCACATCGAAAGTGAAGAATACTCCGGAGTTCTTACCTTCTGCAAAAACAGACTTTTCTCTTATTTTATCATCTTTCCATGTTCCTACCTCAATAGCATTCGTATCGAATTCTGCAACAAAATAAACTTTATAAGGTGTAGGGTACCCACAGAAAGTACCTCCTTCAGCATATCCTTCACAAGTATTGGCACTCGTAATTACAACTGTTGCGTTTTCTGTATTTGTAGCAGCCACTCCTGCCCCGATTATAACAGTACCGAAGCTTTCATTCGTCGGGTATTCATAACGAGCCATTCCTGTTCTCTCGGTCACAGAAAGTTCGGCCTTAATATCATCCTGCACCTTAGCTTGATAATAACCGGCATGTCCTTTTTCCTCTGATAGGTTTATCCTATAGCTGATAATATCATCAGGTGACATTCGTAACTTTCCTTTCACCGGAAAAGTAGGGAAATTTCCCATATGTTCACATCCACCACCGCTTAATTGATTAATAACAAAACCAGATTGCTTAGAAAAGTAAGTTGGGGTAAACTGCACCATTCCAAAAGGATAAGTTGCGCCGGGATACATATATCCGGATGCCAACCCCACACCTTTGTTTCCGATAAGGGTGTTCACCCGGCTTGCATAATCTATTTCTGTCGTTTGAGAGTTTACAATAAAGGGTACAATAAGAAAGAAGGATAAGAGCAACAATCTATTTTTCATACAGTTTATTTATTATTATATGGAATTACTTCCAGTTTATAGCTGTTTTCAGGTAGAATTGAAGCTTCAAATTCTATTTCCAGATTCTTACTTTCCCCTTGTCTCAGCGTAAAATAATTATCATTCATTATAATAGGCAAAATACGTTCGCCGTCAGAAGTTCTGTACGGTTGCACATGTATAGCAAAAGCGACAGATGAGCCTATATTTTTTATGGTAGCTTTTATAACCTTTTTATTCCCTCTTGTCTCTATGCGTGAATCAACATTCAATTTTGCTTTACCCAATTTATTTAATGCTGTATAATCTCCCAAGACGTTTGATCTCCAATAAAAATTATCAGAAAGTATATTTCCAACATCATCGGTCAATTGCAATTTGAGAAAATGAACCGGAGAAAGATCTGTTTTTACCCTCTTCTTGCCATACAATTCAATCTCGTAAAGAGAATACCCCCATTCGGTGGCACGCTTTAACCCCAATACCTTTACATAACGGGTCACTACAGGTTTAATTTTGATCTCCTCATTTCCGCCTTTCGAATTATTGTCTTCATATATATCTTTCCAATTAGAAGCATCGTCTGATACCTGAATTTTGTAAGATTTTGCATGAGCATTCTCCCATTTCAATGTAATACTCCCCACTTCTGTTGGTTCTCCTAAATCAACATATATCCATTCATTATCTGTATAATTACTCGCCCAACGGCTACCGTCACTACCATCAGCTACAGAGCTCGCATCTCCGGCATCATACGAAACGGAAGACGCAACCACATTCTTATTGTAAGCCATATTATCATTCGTGAAATCCATATAAAAAGAAGGTGTAGCCTGATTCGCTTTCGCATCTATTTTCTTTACTTGAGTATATCTAGGCATCTCTTTCCCATCCATATTATAGATAGTAGCCTTTGCGGTAAGGTTATTCTTATCGCTCAATGTAGCATTTATAACCTTTACCGAATTATCGGCATAGCTCCATTGTATATGAATAGATTCACATGCTTTTTTAATGCCCCAATATGCTCCTGTAAGATCGTAGTAATAGTCATAGGTTTGCCAGACAAAAGACGGATATGCAGACTGGCTCATCCATGTCATTATCCCTGTAGCGTCATTCCACATATGATGTTGCCATCCTTCATACATCGCTTTGTTAGATTCCAAATTGAGTAATTGGGCTTTACGACAAAAGTCTTCTATACCCTTAGGCGTTCCGTAATTTTCAGCTACAGTATTAAAATACTTATCAGGAGCAGCATTAGCAGCTTTAGGTCCAAAGAAGTGCAAATCCCACATTTCGTTACGAGGCCACCAGTATTCTTTAGGGATAAATTTCTTGAAGCTTTCGAATGTAGTAAAAACCGCCGTACCTATCTCTGTACGGAAACCCCAGCTCGGTTTTCCTTTAAATCCAAACATCATAGGATATTTAGTAAAATACCAACTTGGATGAGCATTTGCCCATGGCCCGCTACCGGATAATCCATCATTATTGGAAATAGGCTGATACCAGCGATCACCACCATCATAATATTCCACATTCCCCGCCAACCATTCATTCAGCGGAGGAAGTGGTGTTCCTTCATTATCGCCACACCATACAGCAATAGAAGGATGGTTTCGCAAACGTTTGATTTTCTCTATTGCATTATTATTAAACGTCTGTACATCGTCCGGAAGATTGGGATGAGAGTTTAGCCAAAAATCATCCCAGACCATGATGCCGTACTTATCACATGCGTCATAAAACTCTTCATCGGTTACCGATCCTATCCAATTACGGATCATATTATAATTCATCTCCTGATGAAGTTTTACTTTCATATCATACTCTTCTCCACGACAACGTAACATGTATTCGCTCATACCCCAGTTTCCTCCTTTTATATAGACCGGTTCTCCATTTATTTTTATACGAAAAACATCGTCTACTTTCTCATAGCTGTATTCTTTAATTCCGAACGTTATATTTTTGCTGTCTGACACTCTTCCGTTTATGCTATATGTCAAATTACATGTATACAGGTTTGGTTCCCCATATCCATTAGGCCACCATAATTTAGGGTTAATAATTTCTAATTGTTTAAAATCCTTAGCGTCGAATATAAATGGTTTCTGTTGACCTGCACCAAGAACTATTTCTTTCGAAAATTCAATATTGCCCGGCTGAATTACTGCTTTCAACAGCCCTTTACATTCTGTTGTCGTATGATTACTTAATTCAATCTGTAATTTCAAAAAGGCCTTATCATTGTTCGGAACTTTAGATCTAACCCAAGGATCTACGATAGTAACTGCACCCGAACTTGTTAGAAATACATCATCAGTGATACCACTGAGCAATCCCGGGACATAAGGCATCCAATCCCAACTGGCACTGGAAATATAAGTTGGACTCGCATAATTAGGAACAGGCAAACCCACCCAATGTACCAATACGGCCAACACATTTTTTCCATTTTTATTCAAATAGTCAGTAATATCAAATTTTCCTCTGTTCATAAAACCATCGAGAAAACCTAATCGATGCCCATTCAGAAAAATTTCACCTTTTCTATTTATACCTTCAAAATTGAACCACAGATGTTCTCCTTCCGACAAAACGGGCGTATCAAATTCGCCTCGATACCAGAAATTTCTATCATATTTTGATTTATCCACTTTGTAGATATTATCTCCGAAATTCGGATCTTTCTCCAAACCGGCTTCCACATACGAACCAAAAACAGTTCCGGGAACAACTGCTGAGACCCAACTTGAGACATCATAATCCAATACCATCATTTGCTTGCGATCCTGAACCTCAGCCTCTGCTTTAATCTTCCAATTAATAATATTCGCATCACTATTAAGAGATATTTTAATCTCCTGAGCATTTAAAAGCTGACCGAATATAAAAAAACAAGCAAAAATTAATATTATCGTATTTCTATTCATTATTTGAATTTATATCTGTTTACTTTTTAGTCAGGGAAAATGGAGCAGCATCTTTTGTAATACCTCGTCCTTTATTTGGCTGGCTTCCCATTGTATATTCAATAGTTCCTCCACTTACGATATCTTTGTAAGTAATGTAATTCTTATTTAAAGGATTACCATTGAGCTTAACGGATTGGACATATATATTATCTTTACTGTTATTATTTGCTTCTATTACAAACTTCTTTCCGTCTTCCATCGTAATTGTAGTTTTTTTGAATAGCGGACTACCCAATACATATTCATCCGTACCGGGACAAACAGAATAGACTCCAAGTGCGCTCAGTACATACCACGAAGCCATACCTCCTTGATCCTCATCGCCCGGATAACCTTTTTCTGTAGAATTATATAGTCTATCCATAATTTGGCGAGCCCAGTATTGGGTTTTCCATGGTTGTCCTGCATATGAATACATATAGATCATATGCTGAATAGGCTGATTGCCTTGTGCATATTGTCCCATGCCTGCAAGTTCCATTTCTTTCATTTCGTGGATAATGCCACCGTATGTACCGGGTTTAATAATATTAGGCACAGTAAATACCGAATCCATTTTTGAGACCATATTTTCTGCACCGCCAAATAAGTCGATCAGTCCCTGCACATCGTGAAAAACAGACCAAGTATAATGCCAAGCATTCCCTTCGCAATAAGGGCCGCCCCACACAAAAGGATCGAACGGTTCCTGCCACTTGCCATCTTTATCTTTACCTCTCATGAAACCAACTGTAGGGTCAAAGACATTCCGATAGTTGTACATTTGCCTTTCAAAAACATCCATATAGAATTTATTTCCTGTCATTCGTGCCAATTCATATCCGCACCAGTCATCATAGGCATACTCCAATGTTTGTGCAGTAGATCCCGACGACTCCGGATAAGGCACATATCCTAACTGAAAATATTCTTTCCAAAAAATGCGACCGTTAGCTCCTCCCCATGGGCCTTTATTCATTGCCTCATGTGCATAAGCTTTTAGTGCACGATCAGGATCAAAAGTACGAATGCCTTTCGCCCATGCATCGGCAAGAAGCGAGATTGCATGATTGCCGATCATACCTCCTGTTTCTCCCGGCTGCGACCACGATGGTAACCAACCACATTGATCGTGAGCATCAAGCAAAGCATTCATATACTGCCCCTGCATGGTAGGATGGAGGATATTGGTCAGAGGGAATTGTGTGCGGAAAGTATCCCAAAATCCATTGTCGGTATACATATAGCCGTTGTATATCTTGCCATCGTAAGGGCTGTAATAGTATGGCTCATTATTTTCATTACGCTCGTAAAATTTGCGTGAAAAAAGGTTTGCACGGAAAAGACAGGAATAAAAGGTCTTGATCTGTTCGTCGGTTCCTCCTTCAACAATTACTCTGTTTAATAGTTTGTTCCAAGTTTCCGCTCCTCTAGCTTTTGTCTGTTCAAGGTTCTTATCGCTTCCTAATTCCCTATTTAATGTAAGTATAGCTTGTTGTTGACTAATGTAAGACGAAGCTGCTTTCGCCTGCACCCTTGCTCCTTTTTTGAACTTTAGATATGCACCTGATCCTTTTCCTTGGCGGTAAATTTCCGCAGGAAATGTCTTATCATTCTGATTTTCCCATGTACCATAAGCTTCGAAAGGCTTATCGAATTGAACGACAAAATAACTACGGAAATTCTCAGCATGATTTACAAAACGTTGATTATTTACCCAGCCGGTTATCTGTCTTTTTTGCGGATCTATCTTAACCTCACTCATATCGGTATAACCATCGAGTACAAGATAAGCAGCATCACCGTTTCCGGGAAATGAGAATCGGAGGTGTACACCTCGTGTGGTTGGCGCCATCTCGGTAGTAATACCATTATCCAACGTAACTTTGTAATAGTGAGGTTTGGCTATTTCATTACTATGGCTAAACTTCGAGGCTCTTTTTTCTTGATTCACCTCCAATGCACCTTCCATCGGCATAAATGAATACACCGCATAATCGCTTACCCACGGGCTGCACTGATGCGCCTGTTGGAATCCACGTATTTTATCTACAGAATACTGGTACTTCCATCCTTCTCCATTGGCTCCGGTCTGCGCCGACCATGTATGCATCGCATAAGGCATAGCAGTGGTGGCATATGTATTGCCATAACTAAGACCGAAATGAGAATCGGTTCCCTGTAGTGTATTCACATACTGTACTAAATCTTTTAATTGCGCTCCGGCATATATTGTTTGCAACAGTGCAGCGGCAACAAATAAGGCTTTTCGTACTTTCATATTATATTGTATTTATAAGTAAAACTAATCAATACTAAATATTTATTCTTTAGCACCGAGAGAAGCGAAGATTCTTTTTAGTCTACTCCCAACCATTAATAAGAGAGACAAGAACTTCGCTTCTTATAGTATCAAGATACTATTTAGCCCGGCTAATACTAAAAGCGATTCTTTTTATACCCATCCCTAAAAGGACATCAAAACACCAAAATTGATAACACGTTGATTCATATAAGCATCACCGGCCGAGTTTGTTTGTATTTCGGGGTCTTGCTGATATTTATCATAATTTGTTTTAGTGAACATATTATACGCATTCACATAAAAGCGTGTGCTTTGTATTCCTTTAGGTAATACACTTTTTGGTAATTCATAACCTAAATCGATTGTTTTGAGACGAATATACCATGCATTTACCAACCAGAAATTAGACATGTACGCCTCACTACTACTAATAGTAGAAAGATTGGTTGTTAAACGAGGGAATTGGATATCTCCTTCATTCTCGTATTTTTCGGCAGTCCAGCGTTTATCGTGAATTGGTTGAAACTGGCTCTTGAAAGATTCAATACCCGTTCCGACTACACTGAAACTATAATCGAATGACCCTTGAAACAATAAACTGAGTGAAAAACCTTTGTATGATCCGCCTATAGTCCAACCCAATGTCGTAGTAGGTAGATTAGGCTTGCCAATAGCCCCCTTGTCGAAGTCGTCGATGATGCCATCATCATTCAAGTCTGCATATTTAAGGTCTCCGGTCGATACAGGTATATTCGGTACCGGAATCTTATTCGGATTGCCTGCATTGATTTCTGAGATATCGTCCGGTGTATAATATCCTACCCAAGTATAGCCGAATGGTTGTCCGATAGGCTTACCGGTCTCTGACAGCCATGAATATCTCTGCTGAGCCTCAGCTTTATATTTTACCTTATTCTTCGCATAAGAGAACACAAAGTTGGTAGAGAAATTAAAATCTCCAAACTTATCATTGTAAGATATTTGTCCATCAAAACCATGATTTGTAGTTTCACCTACATTTGTACGGGGCAAACCTATACCTAGAAGCAATGAAACGTCACTTCTTTCTACTAACTGGTCGTAACGGTAATCGTAAAAATAATCTATTGTAAATGATAATTTGTTACGGAACATACTGGCATCTATACCTACATCAAATTTGCGAGCTTTTTCCCATGTTACATATTCATTCCCTAAAGAACCTTCTCTATATGAGGCGACTCCAACCGGAGTTTCGCCAAAAGAATACCCATATCCCGACTCATATACTTGCTTGTATAAGTAACGGTTACCGGGAGTTATATCAGATCCAACAAGTCCGTAAGAAGTTCTTATCTTCAACATATCAATTTTATCGTTAAATCTTTTCTGGAAAAAAGGTTCTTCTCCAATATTCCACCCCAAAGCAACAGCAGGGAAAAAGCCGAAACGATTGTTTTGTCCAAAACGGTCGGTTCCGTTATAGGCCGTATTAAAGTCGAACATATACCGATTCTTATAATTATAATTGATCTGTCCTGTATATCCCTGAAACTTTGCGGGTACTTCAGCGGCAGTAAGCCCATTTTTGTCTGTAGTGCTACTTTCTCTATTGTATAATAACATTCCTTTAATGGTATGATCTTCATTGAAAGTACGCTCATAATTGAGAAAGGCCTGTATATTCAAATTCCTGATGGCTTTATTTGTTCCGGCATTGAGTATATAATTTTCATAAGCATACGAATTGGCAGTCGGATTGATCGTATATGTGTCCGTCGCACTGTTATAGTGGTAGGTAGGATACATCTTACTATCCCTTCTCATAGCCCTATAATTTTCATCTATACTCGAATATGCCACACGTGCCATTGCCGAAAGACCTTTGGTTATGAAATTAAGATTTTGTGAAACATCAAACAGTATATTTGAGTCGAAACGTCTTGTTCGAGTATAACCTTCATTTGCCAGACGTGCATTCAATGTAGGATCTTTACTGTCGGTCAAGAAGTAATTATGATAAGCATACGTTCCATTCGGATTCATAAAAGGAGCTGAGAACGGAGTCATTTTGCGGAAATTATAGATTTCGCCTACCGCATTCAAACTATTCGGCTCGTTAATATTCATAAACCGTGACGACATATCTAACCGTACTTTTGTTGTAGAAGTAACATCGAAGTCAAGGTTGCTTCGAAAGTTAAACCTACGATAAAAATAATCAGTGTTAACTTCTTCTTTCGGATCTTTAAAATTACGGGTTAAACCGTTTTGAGAAAAGAAACCTCCTGTGACAAAGTATCGTAATCTTTTTGAACCTCCCGAAATATCCATGTTCACATTTTGCTGTGTTGCAATATCTTTGAAAATTGTTTTATACCAATCTACATCCGGATGCCCGTATGGATCATCTCCCAATCTGAAATGTTCAAGATCAGCATCTGTAAAAGGCTTACTATTTCCCAGCCCATCGTTTTCGAAAGCTTCATTCGTCAATGATGCTGCCTGATATGCGTTCAAAAATTTAGGTTTACGAATAGGCATGGTTAATCCACCCTCTGCTCGTACATTTATATGCGGACGTCCTTCTTCGCCCCGACGGGTTTTGACAACCAAAACGCCATTAGCTCCTTTGATACCGTAGATTGCTGTAGTAGAAGCATCTTTCAGAACAGAAATACTCTCTATCTCATTTACATTGATCTGTTGTAGCTGATCGTATGTATATTGCACATCATCCACAATAATCAACGGACGGTTTCCATCCGAGTTTAATGAGCTGGCTCCTCTGATAAAAAAGTCAGATGCATCTTTCCCCGGCTGTCCGGAACGTTGCTGAGAAAAGAAGCCGGGTAACTTACCCGTCAAAGCATTTTGCACACTCGATGTTGGCACGGCACGTATTTCGTCAGCCGACACGGCACTAACCGATCCGGTGAGCGTAATTTTCTTTACTTTACCATAACCAACGACCACTACTTCGTCCAAAGTTTTCTGATCTGATTCGAGTACGATATCAACGACCTTTTGATTCGTTATCTTAACTACTCGTTTTGCGAATCCGATAAAAGAGAACGATACCTGATCACCTGATTTCACGGTTAATATATAATTACCGTCTACATCGGTCATCGTACCATTTGTTGTTCCATCAACAGTAACACTAACACCTGTCAAAAGCTCCCCGTCTGTTGATGATACTTTACCTTTCAATTGGAACTGTTGTTGACCAAAAGCAAAAGCAAAGATTTGTATACTTATAAATAATAAAGTCAGTCTTTTCATATCAATTTATGTATTAAGAATTGATAAACACGGCTTTGTTACCAGCCCGGGTTTTGAACCATATTACTGTTTTTGTTTACTTCGCTATATGGTATCGGATATAAATATCTTTTCGGATCGAATTTAGCATCAAGAACATCGATATGTTCTGTCAGTATATTTCCTGCCTTCATCACCAAAGCCAATCCTTTGAGAGGTTGATTAAATATATCTTCAGCTATTTTCCAACGGCGAATGTCATAAAAGCGCTGTTCTTCAAATGCCATTTCAATTCTTCTTTCGTTGCGAATAATTTCTCTCATCTCCAAACATGTTATATTGTCGGATATACCATAAGTGCTATCATCGCCATCAATACCGGCTCTTTTTCTTATACTCCTTATGTATTCGATTACTTTGGCATCGACTGTTATTTTTGAAGATGCAAGGTCATATTCATTCTTAGCTTCAGCATAATTGAGAAGTATTTCGGCATAACGGAATAATACCCAGTTGCGAAGAAGCCCTGTATATTCTGTTTTATCCTCGTAGTTTCCCATAAATTTACGCAGATAATAACTCGTTTTAGTTGTAGCATCGGTAGATCCAGTCGGATTACTTCGCCCTCCGATATATGTATGCAATGTTGTACTCAGCCACTGAGAGCCATTATGCAATACTGTATAATCGAGGCGAGGGTCACGATTGTCATACATCCACTGCTCAGAATAAACATATTTAGTACTTTGCCCTATTGGTTTTCCATCTTTCATTGGGAAAGCATCTACCAGATTTTGAGTAGGACTGGTACGTCCGTTTCCTTTAGCATTGCTTGAAAATCCTACAGGTCCGTTATTCAGCTCCACATCTCGCTTATCAAGCGCACCTTGCACATGGAAGATGACTTCGTTTGTTACCGGCCCATAATAATTAAGGAACACATCTTTAAAATTATCCATCAACCCATATCCGCCATAACGTCCTGAAGGCCCCCAATCGTTAATAAAATCTTCTGCAGCCTCAGCAGCTCTAGCCCAACGAGCCGGATCATATGTATCATAACCAACGTATGGATTAGCAGCCTGAACGGGAGATTCATTAAATAATGGACTAGCCGCATACAACAGCACTCTTGCCTTGAGAGCCATAGCTGCTCCTGCTGTTACCACATGACCATCTGCACCGATATTGGCGATAGGAACTGAACGCAGACTATCCTTAACATTATCCAGTTCGCTCACAATATACTCGATGCACTCATCAAAGGTATTTCTCGGCAACTCCATCGGTTCTCCTAATTCGTATGGGATATCACCAACTAAAGGCACACCGCCATAGCGTTTTACAAGTTCGAAGTAATAATAAGCTTTTAGAAAACGTGCTTCCGCTTTCAGTGCTCTGTTTAATGGTACATTTGTTGCTACATGGTTATTATACGTTTGTAGGAAAGGTACTACATCTATATTGTTGATAAATGTATTTGCCCGACGAATACCTCTGTAATAATTAGCCCATCCCATATCAGCAAGACGAGTAAAAGCCGAGTAACGCCCTATTTGCAACTGGTATATCTGATTTTCGGAAAAAGATGACGTAATAGCATCATCGGATGCAGCATCAAGATAGTCACCCTCAATGGCATTGTGACCATAGCGTAAAACACTATAAACGTCATTTAAGTATTTCTTCGCATTTACACCCAATGAGTCAGTAGAAGAAAATACATATTCGAGAGTGAGTTTTTCCACAGGAACATCCTCATAATCGTTACATGACCACAATGTGAGCGATAGACCTATCAGCACAATATATAATTTGTTTTTGATCCGTATATTCATGTCTTTCATTTTTAGAAAATATTAGAATTTAATATTAATTCCTGTATTGAAGCCACGTAATGCAGGGTAGCTTCTAAAGTCGATAACTTCAGGATCAACCAACCCGAAAGCCGATTTTGTCCATAGATTTTGTCCACTGACAAAGATTTTGACTTTTACTCCCCCCAGATAGTTTCTCGAAAATGAATCAGGAAAAGTGTAGGCTACATTCAGATTTTTTAATCGTATATAATTTCCCGACTTCAGCCAGAATGAATTACTCATACCACTTGGAGCTACATTATAATTAGGGCTGGTAGAAAGTCTTGGGAAAAGAGCTGTTTCTGCCGTTTCGGGAGTCCAGCGTCTCAGAGTATGCTCATATGCCTGACTATAGGTATTACCCCAAGCAATGAAGCCTGTAGCATATTCCCATCCTGCGTCCGGGAAATATATCTCGCGATTATAAGCACCTTGAAACAAAGCCGATAGTTCAAATCCTTTATATTCGAATCCCAGATTCAATCCGAAAAAAGATAAAGGTTTATTACCGCCAATCACAGTCTGATCATATTCATTGATTTCTCCGTCTCCATTCATGTCTTTATATTTCAAGTCGCCGGGAACGATCTTATACCCCGATATGACAGGGCTATTCGCTACGTCCTCACGTGTTTGGAAAAAGCCCTCGGAAATAAGTCCGTAACGTGTACCCACTGAATTGCCTGTTCTGCGCATATAATCGTAAGGAACATTTTGTTCGTCTATAAATAGGATCTTGGACTGAGTAATACTCCAATTTCCGGTGACATAATAATTGAAGTCACCGATGTTATTCTGATAAGTTACAGACAAATCGACACCCTGATAACGGACTTTTCCTATATTTTCGCTAGGATAGTTCAAACCTATCAGCTCAATACTTTTTCCTCTAGTCATCAATAAATCAAAATACTTATCACTATAAAAGTCACCCGTAATCTGCAATTTGTTATTAAACAAGCTGGCATCCAGCCCCAGATTCAATTTATAGGCTCTTTCCCATGTCAGATTCGGATTAGCCAAACTATTATTGGTTTCGATAAGCCCAAGTGCCGGATCTGAATACCATGAAGTATAGCTCGATCCTTGAGGATAAGAAGCACTTGCTACTGCATTTATGTCAGTGTCATATTGTTGCCTCCATGTATAATAATTACTACGGCCTATACTGTTTCCGGTTTCACCGAATACTCCACGTAGCTTTAGTTTATTAACCCATTCAACAGATTCCATAAATGTTTCCTTGCTAATATCCCAGCCTAGGCCAAAGGCATAGAAAGTACCCCATCTTTTACCCGGCGCATACCTGTTGAGGTAACTCTGTGATATTGCTGCCTGAGCAAAATATTTATCTCCATAATTATATTTAAATTCACCATTGATATTAGCAGGTACTTCGGGTAATTGATAATTATCCAATACTTGTTTTATATCGGCTGATACATTACCCTCTATAGAGTGCACTGTATTTATCTTTTTTTTATAATTGAGAGCAACCTGACCGAAAAAATGTTGAAAATTAGATACTCCTACAAAGTCATTTTTCTGAGTTGCAATAGAACCAAAACGTTCATAATCACCTCCAGATCCGTCGGAATATGGAATATATTGATAAACCGGTTCTTGCTTGTTACGAAACAAAGCACTACGGCTTTGAGAAGAAACATTTCCAACGGCTGTAGCCGATAAGCCTTCAGCAAGCCAAGACATATCGTGATCAATGACAATATTACCATATCCGTCACGCATCATATCTTTTATATAACCTGAACTTATGGTTTTCGCCATCAGATTATTCTGATAGTTATTGTTACCGCCATAAGATCCGTTCGGGTTATAGATCGGGTAAACTCCACCGGGAAGACTGTATACATCATTCATTATGCTGCTCAATCCGGCTCCGGGCTGATTTCCTTCTTCTATACGCCCTATTATGGTAGCACTCATTTTCAGGTTATTCAAGACATTCACATTGATTTTGGAAGTCACCATATAACGTTCGTACGAAAGATTGGTATTGTAACTGTTTTTAGAATCTTCACGAAGTAACCCATCCTCACCAAAATACCCTAAGCTGACAAAATACTGAGCTGTTTTATTTCCTCCGGTAGCATTCAGATTATAGGATTGTATATTCGAACTACTCTTTAATATCTGGTCGTTCCAATTTACGTTTGGATATGCTGTTGGATTGCTTCCATTACGGAAAGATTCTATATCACTTGCCAAGTAAAGCCCTTTCTTTCCATCATTCACAAGGGCTTCGTTCAACAGATATGCCCATTGGTAAGATGGAAGGGGTTTTAGTGTTTTTATCGGCTCCTGAACACCATATCTGCCCGTAAATGAAATTTTAAACCCATCACCCACTGGTTTCTTCGTTGTCACATATAATACTCCACGCGAACTTCGTCCTCCTAAAAACATAGATGATAAAGCATCTTTCTGTATAGATACTGATTCGACACTCTCCATATCGAGATTAAATAATTCGCTCTGAAATCCATCTACTATGACAACTGGAGAATTTGCTCCTCGCATAATAAAACTGTATTGTGTATTATCATTGTATCCGACTTTGGAATCATCAGCCAAAGCTCCTATGAAATTGTTTGTTATTACACTCGGATCGGTAAACGTATTCCGATATCCTCTGGTTTGAGAAACATACAATCCCGGAAGCCTTCCGGCTAATGCCCCTAAAATATTAGCGGATAATGTAGGTGTTATCTCATCTGTATATATAGTAGAAGCTGCACCCAGATAACTTTGTTTAGAAACTGTCTTTCCGTAAGGAATATCCAAATTTTCAGGATTTTTCAATTTCTTTTCTTCCATGCCTATTTTTAGTACCTTATCTTTTGGCATATCCTTAGAAATTTTAATTTCTTTCACCAGATAAGCCGGATGTGTAAGGATAAGCGTAGTACCTGTACCGGCATTGATAGTGAATGTTCCGGTTTCATCGCTAGTTGCCTTTCCAACACTAGATTTAACTGATACTTCTACGCCTGACACAGGTTTCCCATATAAATCTACTACGACGCCCGAAAAACCTGAAGTACCGGTATTCGCTGCCACAGGCTCTTGGGCATAAACAGCCTCATATCCGCAAAACAACAATACTACCATAAGCAGAAAGCAACTCCTGCTTACTTTTTTATATATTGAATTATACATAAATTCTTGTTTTTAATTTTATACATTAATCTCACTTGCAAACAAAGTAGTATATGAATGGCTCTATCGGCCTTCCGGGACGTACCAACTCTTCCTCATAACCCGGCTCCATAGCTCCCGCCACCTTGTCATCATATTTGGACACATAGAGGCTTCCATCTTTGTTTGTGAAATAGTATTCGATACGCGTAATTGTCTCGTTGGACGGAACACTAAAATACCCTTCGGGCCATACTGTCCTGCTCCACATAACTCCCCATTGAGAGTCTTTTACCAATTTTGTTTTATCGGAAATCTCATCCACAGTGTACATATTCCCTTCTGCTGTATATGCTTTGGCATTGATATATATATCTGTTTCATCTATCAGAGGGTTATTATAATAATCACCGATATACTTGAATGTTAAAATATCGTTTTGAGTAGCATTACCCGGCGTTGCCTGATAAAAATGATATTGGCAAAAATCGATAGGTTCAGCACCTTCTCCGTCGGTTACGTCAAAGCAGTCTCCCCACATTACCTTCCAACGATCTTCATCTGTTCCCATACCGTCTCCGTCATAATTGACAAAGAATCCTATTTTAGCTCTTAAATTGTCAGATCCTGTCTTTATTTTTATCCTTACTTTTACAAATAAGGTGTATGCATTTGATCCATTGAAAATTGTCCACGGATCATCAGCCTGAAATGCAACCCATTGGGTATCATCCAAAATATTCGGATTACGTCCCCCCACAGCATTAAGAAGCGCTTGACTCCAAGTCAGACCGGGTTGGCTTTTCGGAGAAGTACCTTCGGGTATTGGTGACATTTTATATTCGGTGCCCAAATCTTCATTATTTTCCCATGTCAATATTGCAGACTTAGCTTCTGTCCATGCTTTTGGCACATTAAGAGCTACAATTAGCCGATGAGTTTCATTATCATAATTTGATGCACATTTTACATACATGATATATTCGGCATATTCGCCAGCTTTCACTGAATTTGTTTTATAGATAATCGGCGAATTATTGTCCTGATATTCATCCTTAAATACATCTCCGTGGTTTTCATACCATGCTATACCACAAGAAATAAATATAACAAGAACCAACAGGCAGCCGAGTATTTTATATATCAATATTCTGTTCTTCAATTTTAGTTTCATGGCTTTCAATTTTAATTATTAGGCACTTTTTTAAGAACATAAGAATAAATATTACTGTAGCAGCCCGGAGAGAAAGAAAGGGTTATCTGTCGTTCTCCACCTACAGTCTGATATTCGAATGCAGAGGTATTCGATTCTGCTGAAGCTTCTTCCTTGAATATTAATTTTGTAGGATATTGAGGATCATTTACATCCCAAGTACCTCCTTGGCGCACCAAGAAAGGAAGGTAATTATCTATGGTATAGGTATTGTCATCCTTTAGATTGATTCTAAAGTAACTGAAATCCATAATTTTGGTTATGTCCAAACCATTTCTTGTTGCCTTGGTTATGTACCAAGTGCCTGCAATTTCTTTAACTGGTTCATCCCCTGTATAATCGGTAGAGTCTTTGAACTTATCGCAGGAAATGAATAGTTGTACCATAATAAAAAGTATAAAATACTTTTTTATAGCTAGTTTTTTCATGATAAATCTTTGTTTACGGAATTAGAATAAAGTGTATTCTTTACTAATAATTAGGATTCTGTATCAAGTTCGGAGATTTGGATGTTTCCGAATATGGTATCGGCCAGAAATACATTGCCTTTCTGAAAGAGCGTTGCCTTACATCAAAACGTTTATAGGTCTTACCTCCTCCTGCTTTCAATTGTACCTCCATACCCGTCATCATCTGATTGTCTGTTTGTTCTGCAATTTTCCAACGTCGCACATCAAAGAACCGCATCCCCTCGATTGCAAACTCTATACGTCTCTCATTCCTAAGAGCTTCACGCATCTCTAAGCGAGTCATATTTGGTTTCAACCCATACATCCCATCTTCTCCGGCATCAATTCCTCCTCTGGCTCTGATATCTTTCAGAATTGTATATGTTTCTTCGCTTGCAGGAACTAGATCAGATTCACCACTGTTTGCCATCTTATATTCGTTCATGGCTTCGGCATAATCCATATATATTTCGGCAAATCGCATAAGAGGTGTTTCTTCGGGACCTCCATGAACAGAGTTTGCTGCCAGATGTCTATTTACCATTTTATTGATATAATATCCGGTAGGTGTTCCTTGATGTACAGCATCTTTACCCGAAGACGATCCATCTACATTAAGATAGGTATTTACCGGAGCATAAGCGTCGTTTCCAATCATGAGAACAGTCTGATCATGAACTACTGTATTGTAAAAACGTGGGTCACGTCCCTTATAAGGATCATTTGGGTCGTAACCAGATGTAGGATCGGTAATGGGTTTTCCATTCTTCATCGGAAATGCATCAACCAGATTTTGATATATAAATCCGCTATTTGCCGCACCTCGTGATGGTGGTTGAAACCAAGTTTCTCTTGCTACACGTCCTAAGCTACGATCTTCGAAAATAGATTCGACAAGAGATCCCGGTCGGTATGCAGCATCCGATGACATAAACAGAGCATAAAATCCATGTCCGGGATCGGCTGCATTATTATTTTTAGGATCTGTATTCAGTACATACAATTGATATCTACCTAGTGCTAAAAAACTATAAGCTGCATCCATCGCTTCCTTCCAACGCTCCTTATCATATTCGGGATAACCGACAAGCTCTGCCGGGACATTGGTTCCGGCAACAAGGTCACTGTTTCCGTTGAATAAAGGGCTGGCTGCATACATCTTCATACGTGCAATCAAAGCCTTACAAGCACCTCCCCCTGCACGTCCATAATATGTACCTGAAGGTTTCACATTCAGATCTTTTTCTGCCGTTTTACACTCTTCAACGATATACTTCAAACAGGCATCGTATGTATCACGTATGTCTTTAGGTTTGTCACCCTCTGCATAAATCGTATCGCCAATCAGAGGTACCCCCCCATAATGCTTCATCAGAATATGGTAATACCATGCACGTAAGAAACGAGCCTCTGCCTTAAGGCGCAACTTTCTGCTATTTTGCAAAGGAGCTTGCTCTAGCCCTTTGAAGAATAAGTTTACCCTTCTTATGTTCTGATAAGGTATACGCCAAGCATCATCAGTTATAACCACAGGATTGACAGTCCCCATGGCAAACTGCAAATCGGCCGTTACCTCGGACGAGGTTCTGAACTCGGCTTCGTCAGATGCTGTTTGAAGACCACCTAGAGTAGAATTGTTTTTACTGAAACGATTGCCTCTGGTATCGAATCCTATATCACGATAGATTTCGTTCAGAAAGCCCTCGGTCAGCGCACTGTCAGAGAAAACCTTATTGTAATCAAGGTCTGTGGTCACAGTTTCGTCGAGGAAACTGGTGTCGCTACAGGAAAAATTTCCATACAGTATCATTATTATAAATAATGAATAGAAAATGTTTTTCATATACATAAGATATTAAATTAAGTAGGTTTATAATTTATCTACATGCCCCATTTCTCATTGGGTTTATCACCCATATAAAGTTCCAATAATCCACCATTCACAATGTCTTTAAAGTCGATATAACATTTATTATAATTTGTTCCATTCAGCACAGCTTTCTGTATATATACATTCTTAGGAGAGTTATTATGAGTTACGATTGTAAACTTATCTCCTTTGAAGTATTCCTGATCGAGCTTAATCTCTATTTTATCAAATACCGGACTGCTGATTTCGAAGCGGGTATCTCCCGGACATACCGGGTGTATACCTGATGCCGCAAGCACATACCAAGCAGACATTTGACCAACATCTTCGTTTCCTACAATGCCCTCTACTTTGTTTGCATAGGCATTGCTGCAAATATGACGCACCCACTTTTGAGTAAGCCATGGTGCTCCTAAACGGTTGAAAAGAAAAGGAACATGATGTACAGGCTCATTGGCATGATTGTAATAATCATTCCACAAGAGATTATCAGGTGTCTTTTCAAAAAAGCTAGTAAGATCTGCCACTACTTTATCACGTCCACCCATTAGTTCTACCATTCCCGGCACGTCATGCGGAACAAACCATCCCTGCTGATATGAATTAGATTCCACACATCCATACCATTCTTTGCTACGGGCATTTTCGGGCCATTTTTCCCATGATCCATCTTCAAGTCTAGGGCGAAACCAACCTTTCTCTTTATCAAAAATATTCCTATAAGCTTGTCCTTTTTGATAAAATATCTTTTCATCCTCAGTTTTTCCTAACTCTTTTGCCAAACGAGAGATACACCAATCGGTATATGCATATTCCAATGTTTGAGAAATACCTAAAGGAGGCCCTGTATAACCTAATTTATCGTTACCAAATTTTTGTGAAGTATTGATCGCGTATTTATATGCTTTGTCGATATCATAATTGCGAATACCCTTCATGTAAGCATCGGTTAAAACAGACAACGCCGGATTACCGATCATACAACCTGAATATGCATTCATTATTTCCCAACGTTCGTAATACTCTCGTCCGCTCTCGTCGGCCAGTGTGATCAATGAGTTTAGCTGATCATTGACCAGTGCGGGGTTAATAATTGTTTGAAGTGGAAATTGACTGCGAAATACGTCCCAACCGCTGAAGATTGTGCGTTTTTTGAAGGCTGATGCTTGATGAATCTTTTTATCTCCTCCTATATATCGCCCATCTACATCTGTAAAGATGCGTGGATCTATCATTGTATGATAAAGCGAGGTATAGAATATTATTTTCTCGTCTTTAGTCCCTCCTTCTATCTTTATACGGCTCAGTTCATTATTCCATAGTTTTTTTGCTTCAGCACGAATATTATCGAAGTTTTTATTTCCTATGTCCGCTTTGAGATTTTTTTCTGCACCATCTATGTCTACAAAGGAAATTCCTACCTTCAATGTAACTTCTTCTCCTTTATGAGTTTCAAATTCGGTAAAAAAACCAAGGTGTTTTCCCTCTATTTCTTTCTTATCTCTGATAATCGGAGCTTCAGAGACTCTTTGCAGATAGGGAATACTGATAACCTCTTCTCTTTTTCTCTTCCAGTTATCAGGAATATCTGCACTCCAAAAACCATAATTATTTAGTGGTTTACTAAATTGAGCATGAAAGTATACAGTATAGTCAGCATTGCCTTCTCCATTGCCCCAACCTCCACCATCGGGAGTACATCTCATCCATCCTTGGATAGTGCTATCGTTCAGAACTTTTACATATTGGTATACAGACGTTCCTCCTACTCTGCGAGCCAAATCAATTTGTATCCTAGATTGCTTATTTGCAGGAAATGTGAACCTTAACATTCCGCTATGAGGAGCTGCTGTAGCTTCTACTTTTATATTATAATCGGTAAGCTGTGCCGAATAATAACCGGCTTCAGCAGTTTCTGTATCTTTATTGTACGAAGAACGATATCCTCTGATGCTTCCATCTTCCTTACCGGCTATCGTCTTTAATGTGCCGATAGTAGGCATAACTAGAAAATTGCCTAAATCGCCATACCATCCCACACCACTCATTTGAGTAAATGCAAACCCTTCGATAGTTTTGTGTTCGTAACTGTAGCCGGGGCTGTTGTCTCCTCCGGTAATTGTATTCGGACTGACCTGAACCATACCATAAGGAGTAGTTGCTCCCGGAAAAGTTTTTCCTAAGCCGTGATAAACTCCGGCTGCTCCGACACTGGTACTAGCACCGATAAAAGGATTAACATAATCGGAAGGGGCAAAATCTTCTAAGGGTTTAACATCTGAAGCACAGCTTGCTACTATCAGGCACAAACCGGCCATAGAGGCTATTATAGATCTATACATAATAAGTGGTTATATTCTTTAATTATTTAGTTTGCTTTCTTTAGTAATAATGTTTTTAGACCGAAACGAGGCATAGATATAGATACTTTGTTTTTATCTATTACCTTTTTTGAAATAGCATTTCCGTTTAAATCAACTTCTTTTATATCAGCAACCGGAAATCCGAATGCAATTCTTCTTATCGATCCGTCTCCTTCTGCATTGAATAAACGAATTAGAATATTGTCATCCTTGACTTTAAAAGCACTTATTTCATAGCCGGACTTGTCTATATTTATAAATGATTTATCAGCCAACGGTATATTTTTATGAGAAGATGTTATTAGAGGTTCATTCCATTTATTATTTTCTATCGATATATTCGCTTGATCCCATTTTCCGCTGTGTGGAACTATTGCATATTTCATCTTCAAAGGATGGGTAATTTTATAATCGGGTCCCCATAAACCAATACCCGAATATTGGGCTGTGAGTGCTAGTGGAAAATCTTTTCCATGTGAATAGGAAGTGGTATGGTCAGAAAATATAGCAAATCCATATTTCTGATCTTTTTGTACAAGGTCTACCCAATTCAGTATAATGTTATGTTTAATTCCGTCCCATGTATTGAAAAAAGTATTTTCGAGTTTACTTTCACATACATCAAATGGGGCATTTTTATATAGAGTGGAAAAAGACAGGGCTACAGGAAACAGTACATTCAACTTAAATCTGTCGTCAGTAAAAGCTCGTCTGTTATCTCGCCAATTTAGTCCCTGCTTGTACTCCCCTATCCCAACATTATTTTTCCAATTAACGGTCAGATCAAAGTCTATACGCTTTTGCCCGTTGGTTAATGTTATTATCTGAACAAAAGGATGTGAGGCTATTTCGCCTTCTATTTTGACGCTTGTGCGAAGGAAATTATCCTCTAATACTGTTATTTTTGCCCGAGCATCGGTTGTCGAATAAAATTTATTTTCGTCATAGAAATGTCCTCTGAGTTCCCCAAAATTGAATTCGTTATCTTTATCTACATATTCTTTACTATCTTCCATTTTTGCTATAAGGCTTTTGATTGTACCTCCTTTGGAAGGATTTAGAGTTATCCTATACATATTGCTTTCGAGGATATAATTTCCATCGGTATCAACGTGTACAGAAGTTTTCTTATTGATCACAACCTTTTTATGCGAAACAAGAAATGTAGCATAACCGAAAGCCGGAACTTCTGCCTGAAAGGATATGTAAGAGGAATCTCCTATCTGTTGAGAATAAGATGATAATAGTTCATTTTTTGAATTATATACCACAACTTCCCCTTCCTTATTAGAAGGAATTAGCGCTTTAACGAGCTCAGTACGTTTTACACCTAGAGTATTATATACTCTGATATATGCCCTATTTTCAGTATTCCGACTAATACTTGTATTGTAAGAATCGACAGCTTCGTCAATCACTTTTTCGGATATTTCATTCGTATTATTTGTCCACAGAGTGATTTCCTGAGCCCATGTACGATCTTTTTTCAGACGGTTGTAAGGCACTATCCACGAATCATGATGCTGTGCCATCATCAGTGTACGCCAAGCTTCATCGATTCTCTCCTGAGCAGGATTATATTTATTATCAAGATTTGCCATAGCTGCCATTTTCTCAGCCATTATTATTTTATTCTCCGAAACACGAACTTCTTGAGCAATTTTCTGTAGCACCTGACTGCCCCACATAAGATTTACATGTATATCTTCTTGTGAGAAGTAATAATTATTATTCGTTTTTTTGTCCGAAATATTCTCGAAATAATTTCTCCAAGTAGTATATATAGATTTATTTTTGACATTTGCTCCATAGCCTAACCAGGGACCATTTTTCCATCCGGCATCCTGATAACACATCCCAACTGGATTTTCTATGCCTTGATTGAAAGAAGTCTCAAGATATGCTTCGGAATTATTCCATGCTTTGGTCTGCCATGTCGAATTATCTTCAAGTTCTTCACTGGCATAACGAGGCACTGTGAGTATAGCAGTTCCATCAGTACCGATCCAGTTCACCAACTGCCCTCCATAAGGGGCAGTATATCCGCCCCAACAGGTATTAGGGCATTTCAACACTGCATATTTGAAACCAAACAATCTTAATATCTGAGGGAGGCTACTTGTGAAACAAGGTTCCTCTACCGAATAAGTAGTGAAAGCAACATCGGGAAAATGTTGGTGTATCTTTTTTATACCATATTCAAACTGGCGTATAATACTTTCCCCTGATATATTGTAACAATAAGGTTGAGCATAAGCCGGATTTGTAAATTCGACTCTTTTATCTGTCGCAATATTTTTAAAATTATTATAGGCTACGGGGTCTTTTACTTTTACAGTATCCCATGTCTCAGGTTCTATTTCGAGTCCGAGCTGCCAGTCGGGATGCTCGGTAAGCTTATCGACCATAAATTGAGTAACCCAAACCGGATAATGCCCGTAAACTCCACCATGATAGCCGTCTACAAAATATGCCTTCTGCTGCGAAAAAAGATTACCATAAAAAGAAAAAACTGCAAGGATAGTAACAACGCCTGTTTTCAACATAATCACACAATCGCTTATTTAACTTTCACTAAGGTTATTATTCTCTTAATAGGCGTATTTATATTATATATAGTAGATAGAAGCAAGTCCATCTCATCTTGCCATACCTTTCTTACTTCAGGATATCTTGCTTTGCTATACAGGTCACGCCTAATATTTATCCAGACATTCGAGCTTTTATTTTCATCCAGAATTTTAACAGCTTCCTCAGTATTAGGATCTGTTATACCTTTTGGCAAGAAAAAATTGAATTGTACCCACGCATATTCACGGAAGCGTTTTTCTATCTCCCATCGCTCTTCATTCAAAAACATAACCTTTAGCGCTTGTTTATACTGTGGTGTATTAAGTGTTGCCAGATTGATGCCTTTGGCAAATTCGGCAGAAGACCAAGTTCCTATATTTTCTCCGTCTATCTGAAGACAGTAGTTGCCCTTCAGCCCTTTCACTGTCAACATCTCTTTATTCATCTCATCGATAAAAGGCACTGTTTTTATAGCTTCAGCCTGACTCTTTTTCTGTTCCCATCCCCGAGCAATCGTGTCCATAGGATATGGTAAAGCTTTTGCTAGGTAATTGAAACTTAAACCTGTAGAAGTCTTTTTAATATCTGTTATTTCACAATTTGAAGAAGAAATTATAGAAGTATTGGGAGCATCTATACTTATTTCAGCCACTTCCTTACCTGCAAATCCCTGAGCTTTCAATATCAGATAAGCCATAACCATATGTCCATCATTATCAGGATGAATACGGTCTTTTCCACAAAGGGTGAATGTTGGATCTTTTTGCTGAAACTGACTATTAAGTGCGATCATTGGTTGATTAAGATCAAAAAACTGCCAGCCATTAGCCTTTGCCGATTCTCTTTGAAAATCAACAATTCGAAGCATCGCTTTATTTTTATTCCGAAAAGGTGTATTTCCTTCTATTTTTGCAGTTTCATCGTAAGGAGAGCTACCCATCAATACAATTTTAGTATTAACAAGATTCTTGTATCTCGCCTCCATCTGTTTATAAGCATCATAAGATGCTTTTACTTTCTCATCTGCAAATTTTTCAGGCTGGTCACCATTGTATTCAAGATATCCCGAATCATTCATACCAAAAGTTGTAATGAGAACGGTTGGTCTTTTACTGAATACGTCTCCATCGAGTCTCCGAACCATGTCTATAGCCTGATCCCCTCCTATTCCTGCATTCATAATAGTTAATCTCATTTCAGGAAAGCGTGTCATATAATAAAGCCATATATATGAATGATAATGACCTCCATCAGTAATACTATTACCTAGAAAAACAACCCTGTCGCCATTCTTGAAAGGAGTTATTTCCTGAGCTATCGTAACGGATGCACTCAAAAAGAGCAGATAAAATAGAATTAGATTTTTCATTTTCATGTATTAGATTAAAAATAAAAATAGATTGAACTTTTAATGGCGGCTTATTAGCCATATATAGAATAAAGATTTTTCATAGTTATGAAATACCTCAAAAACTATATATGCAAATATATGAGCAGATAGACCCTATTTGTTTATGTAAGTAAGCTTTTAAGTAGGTTTTTTGGGCAGAATAAAAACGTGTATACACTGTTTATAAGACAGATATAAAAAAAAAGACATAGAGTTTTGGTAAGTATTTTAGAAGGCTTTTTTATGATAAATTTCCTATTTTTTTCACCTCATCTTCAAAATTTTCACTCGTGATCGCTTTACTTCTTATTACTTTACTCTTATAATTGTAGATGGTTTGAATAGAGTAACGGAGAAATGTAGCTACTTGATCCATATCATTTATCCCAAGACGGATAAGTGCAAAAATACGTAATTCAGTATTTAGCTGATTTTTTCCCAATCTGTAACGTTCGTCTTCTTTCAACAGATTATTAAACTCTTCTACAAAATTGGGATATATCTTAAAAAAAGCTCTGTCGAAGGTTGTGTATAAATCTTCCACCTCTTTTTCTAAATCGCGCGAAGATGAAGTCTGCTTGAGTAGTTCTTCCACCTGTCCGGCTTTTATCTTTCTATTTACATTTTTTCTAAAATCATCCAACTTATCGATGTAAATAGCACATTGATTCATGAAAATACCGATATACCTCTCTTTTATCAAACTAACTTCGTCTAGCTTCTTATTTACACTCGCTAATTGTTCATTCGCAGCTTTCAGATTTTTCTTTGCTCTTGATACAATCTTAATTTGTCGGTAAATAAAATATAAAACAATACCCAACACAACAACAAAGCAACTTGTGAGAATAGAATAAATTCTGAGATTCTGCTTTTGCTGCTCAATACGATATAAATAAGTATCTTCAATGATAGGATACACACGTGCTATAATTGTATTTCTAAAACGAGAATTAAAAAAATTTGCATCATCCAAAGCAATCCTTATATAATTATATGCCCTATTCATATCTCCTTTGTCATACAAATAAATAGCCAAAGCAAGGAGAGCCTCATTCTCCTTGACTGCTAACTGGGTATCGGTTATAGCTGCCAGAATCATATACTTTTCTTCCATTGCGCTATTTCCCATATATTTATATATTTTAGCCAAACTCATTGCATCCATAGCATATCCATGAGTTGGAGAGTCTTGTTTGTTAAATATATTGAGAAGAATCTCACAGGCTTTTTTATATTGCCCTTCATCTTGAAGTTTGAATGCCATTTCCTTACTATACATATCCGAGCCTTCGCTCAATAGAGATGTAAGTCTCTCGCGATAGTTTTCCTTTTCTTTCAGATAAAAGCTCTCATATTGGGAGTCATCTGTGTATTTAATTAAATTTTCGTAATACCTGATATATGTCCAACAATACGACAACTTAAGATATATAGGTAATTCATCATATTCAATTGCCTTAAGCGTTTCCAAAGCCTGAGTAAATAGTCCTGAGATACACAAGATGAATGATAAATCTAACTTATTCTGATTTAGATATTCTTTATTACCTAATTTTTCGGCTATTATAATATTTTTATTTATATACTTTATAGCAGAGTCACACTGGAAAGATCTGTATTCTGATATGATGCTTTCATTAATATTATATTCATCGCCCAGAGTTTTCGGATTATCTAGTTGAGCTATTAATCTTTTGATTTTAGCTTCCTTTTCGGCTATATATATCGAACGGTTCTGTGTTGTTTTGTCCAGTACTGTTAACAAAGAATCTATTTCATTTTCAGAAAACGCATTCAAAGACAGAACAAAACAAAGCAAAAAAATTAAAGCTCTCATAAAAGCATATAGAGTGGTGAAAATCTTCTACACAAAACTAATAAGATTTTTTCAGAATCCCTATTAGTTAGAAGAAATAGATGTAAGACAAAATTTTAGTTATCTATATATACAAACTTATAATGTATAAAAATATAAATTCTTTTGATTTATATCCCCATTTGAAAGTTCAAATAATACCAATCCAAATATTTTCCATAGGAAATTTGTTTCTTTGGAAAATTATATTTTACTTTGCAATATATTTCTAAAGGATATTATTTCCAACAGACATTTTATTGATATAAATAATATTAAAATATAAAATGAAAAAGGCAAGTATTATTATTAGTGCGATTCTGGTTAGTTTTCTAACGCAAGCGCAGAATCTCCGGCATATTTCGGTAAAAGATGCAGTAGAGATTGCAGTGAAAAATAACAACAATGTTAAAATATCTGAGTTGGATGAAAAAGTAGCGAATGCAAATTATCATCAAACAGATGCCGTTTTTCTCCCACAGGTGACGGTTGGATATACCGCTTTAAGTACAAATAACCCACTAAATGCTTTCGGATTTCTATTGCAGCAAGAATCTGTTACTGCGATGGACTTCGATCCTGCCAAACTGAATAATCCCGGAGCAAGACAAAATTACAGTGCTCAGGTAGAAGCCAAAATGCCTTTGCTAAATATGGATATGATTTATGCTCGTAAAGGAGCTAAAGCACAAGAAGAGGTTTACAAATACAAAACGGAACGAGCCAAAGAATACATCGAATTTGGAGTACGAAAGGCATATACTCAATTACAAATGTCGTATCAGGCTCGAAACATCCTTCAAAAATCGTTATCGGATGTGAAACAAATACATCAATCAGTTTCCAATTTTTATAATCAAGGATTAGTTCAGAAATCGGATGTACTGAATGCTCAAGTACAAGTCAATACAATTGAAACAGCATTGGCAAAAGCCGAAAGTAATATACAGAATGCCTCAGACGGATTGCGTCTTCTGATGGGATTGGAAACAAGTAGTGATGTATATACAACAGATTCGTTGTTGCAAGATATAAGCCTATATCAAGACAGAGAACTTTCGTCTTATCGTTCCGATATCATGGCACTAAACAAAGCTTTAGATGCAACAAACTTGATGGTAAAATCCTCAAAGATGGCATTCCTACCACGTATCAATGCTTTTGGTTCATATAGCCTGAATGATTCGAAGGCTTTCAAATTTGGGAATGATTCTTATTTGGTCGGTATAAATCTAAGCTGGACAATATTTTCAGGTAATCAAAACCGGAGTAAGATGAAATCGGCACAATTCCAACGAGATAAAATGCAAGAAGAGCTCAACCTGCATATCAAAAAAGAAGAACTAGAGCTAAATAAAACCAAACGTGATCTGAACGATTCCCAAATCGAGATCAACAAGCAAAAGGCCAGCGTGGAACAAGCAGATGAAGCATTACGTATTCTCTCCAATCGTCACCGAGAAGGTTTAGCGAGTACCACAGATCTATTGATGGCACAAGCTCAATTCTTTCAACAAAAACTTATGCTATCTCAATCTATTATGTCGTATAATATAACGGATGCATACCTCAATTTTTTATCAAAAACTAAGTAACAAATAAAATCGATAAATAGATATGAAAACTTTAAGAAATGCATTTTTAGGAATAGTGGGAATATCAACTCTTTACTCCTGCTCTTCTTCTGATAAATTAGAGGATAAAGATAAGACTATAGTAAAAGTAGAAGCTTACTCTCCGGCCCAATCTACAAACGAAGGATTTTACCTTAGCGGTGAGGTCACAGCCAAGCAAACAGCTAATATCAGCACCCGAATGATGGGCTATATAAACAAGATATATGTAAAACCAGGCGACAAGGTAGCATCAGGACAACTCCTCGTATCTATTAGCAGCGATGACATTCTGGCAAAAAAGGCTCAGGTACAAGCCATGATTACGGAGGCTGAAGCAGCAGCAAAAAATGCCCAACGTGATTATGAGCGTTTCAAAACACTACGCAACCAAAACAGTGTATCTGATAAGGAACTCGAAAATGTGGCTTTGCAGAATACTTCGATGAATGCCAGAGTACACATGGCTCGCCAACAGATGAACGAAGTAAATGCGATGCTTTCCTACACCAATATACGTGCTCCATTTTCGGGCGTCGTAACACAAAAAATGGTAGACGAAGGGAGCATGGCAAATCCGGGAATGCCTATTTTGACAATTGAGCAGAATGGTGAATTGCAGGTTATAGCATCTATCCCCGAAAACTATATACAGTATGTAAAAGTAGGCGATGTAGCCAAAATGGAATTGAAATCATTAGGCATAACGATCGATGGAAAAGTATCCGAACTCAGTCCGTCGGCATTCCGCACAGGAGGACAATACTCGATGAAGTTGGCTATTGACAGCAAAGATAAAGAAAATATACGTCCGGGAATGTATGTAAATATATTGATACCGAATAAAAGAAGTGAGAATATTACATCTAAAATCATGCTAGACAAAAGCTCTATTGTATACCGTGATCAGCTTACGGGAGTATATGTGATAGACGACCAAAGTCAAGCTAATCTTCGCTGGATACGTTTAGGCAAGACAATCGGCAATCAGGTAGAAGTACTTTCGGGGTTGAGCCAAAATGACAAAATTGTATCCAAAGCCGAAGGCAAATTATATAACGGAGTAAAAGTATCTG